>JACQHN010000085.1 GCA_016199015.1 Nitrospira defluvii | reverse complement strand
ATGAGCTTCTTCACCTCGCCGAGTAATTCTTGTTTCGGCATACCTACTCCTTCACCGCAGACGTCAGCGCAGCCGGCGTCACGCCGGCTTTCCGAATCCGCATATCGTTAATCTGTCTGTTCAGGCGATGCACATCATCCTCTCGCCGCTCACGTTCTGCCGCCTTCAATTCCTGAATCAGTGCGCCCAAGCTGCGCTCGCGGCCTCTCCGCTCAAGCGTCTCCAAACATCCGGCAATGTGCGCCGGGACGTCATCATAGTGTTGCTCCGACATCGACAATTCCGTGATCAGCGGACCGCACTCCTGATCGCTGATGAGGTCGTCCAGCAGATCCTTCACGGACACCCGCCCGTCCTGTCCGAGATGCCCCAACGCACAAGCAATAAGCCGACGGTAGGCCGGCGCTGAAAAGGCGTCCGGCGACAATGTACGCAGGTCCGCAGGTGACAAGCTCCCTTGCACCAGCAAATGCGCCAAATCACGCTCTTCAGGATTGGCCTTCGGTTTCGACAGAGTCGCAGGGGACGGGGTACGGACCGAGTTCCGCCGCTGGTCTTCCGACGCGAGAGTGGGATAACGATCGATCAACCGCTGCTGGCTGAGCCCCAAGCGTTCCGCCACGAGACGAATCCGCTCCTCTCGCTCAATGGGATGCGCACTTTTCCGAAGAATGCGCAATACGGCATCCACAGCCCGAATGCGATCCTCGATTGTTCCAGACTCGGCCGTTCGCAGGCTGTGCTCCACCGCAAAATCTAATAGGCTTGGCGCCGCATGATGCAGGGCCGTAAATCCTTCGGCTCCGTATTGCCGGACGTACGTGTCCGGATCTTCTCCCTGCGGCAGCGAGACCACCTTCACACTGAGGCCGCTATTGACGAACAAGTCGAGCGTCCGTAGCGCAGCCCGGACTCCGGCTTGGTCGGGGTCGAACAGCAACACGACATTCGAGGCGAACCGCCTGATAATGGTGATGTGCTCGGCCGTCAAGGCCGTCCCCAAGGTGGCAACCACATGACGAATGCCGGCTTGGTGCAACGCGACCGCGTCGAAATACCCCTCGACAATGATCAAGGTCTGGTACTGTCCAGCCGCTTCGCGGGCCGCATCCATCGCGAACAGCGTCTGCCCTTTCTTAAACAACGGGGTCTCAGGAGAATTTAAATACTTCGGCGTCCCCTCTCCAAGAATCCGCCCGCCGAACGCCACAACCCGCTTGCGCAAATCCAGGATCGGAAACATCACCCGAGAGCGAAAGCGATCGTAGTGTCCTGCCGAGACGCTTTTCTGCTGCCCACTCTGATCTCGCGGAATGGATAAACCCGCCGCGACAAGATCCGCAGGAGCGAAGCCTTCTTTCAGCATGGCTTTGGTGAGCCCATCCCACTCGGACAGCGCATACCCCAATTGAAACTGCCTCGTCGTATCGGGTTGGATACCTCGCCCATCGAGATAGGCTCGGGCATAAGCTCCTCCGGCCTCGTCCGTTAACATCCGCTGGTACCAAGCCCCAGCCGCGGCATTGAGCTGCTCCAGGCGTCCCAGCTGGGTGCGTTCATGGCTAGAATAACCACCGGTCGATTCGGGAACATCCACCCCCACTTTCCGCCCCAGGTCCCGGACAATTTCAGGAAAGCCAGCCCCCGTCAATTTCATGAGAAACGTATACACATTCCCGCCAGCTCCGCACCCAAAACAGTGGAAGATCTGTCGCGAAGAACTGACCGTGAAGGAGGGAGACTTTTCCTGATGGAACGGACACAAGCCCTTAAGATTCTGGCCGGCCCTGGTCAACGCCACATGCTGGCCGACGATCTCCGCGATGTCCACCCGGTCTCTGATTTGGTTGATGACGTCGTCCGAAATCAGGCCTTGGCCCACGGCGGTCCTCGCTTGCACCCGCAGGGATCCAACCACCCAGGAGGCTTGGTCGGAAATGCTTTGAATGCGATTGAAAGTTGACCGTTTAGCCTAACAAACGGTTCACCCGAGTGTCAATCAATGAGCGCAGCGCACTACCCGGGAGGCCACGCCATATGCCTTCCACCGAGCACATGAAAATGAAGATGAGGGACGGTCTGCCCGCCATCCGCTCCAATATTCGTCACGATCCGATAGCCGGACTCCGCTAGATTCTTCATCCGCGCCATCTTCGAACAGGTCAGCAGAAGGTGACCGAGCAGCGCCTGGTCCTCCTCTTGGCAGTCCTGTGCGGACGCCACGTGGCGCTTGGGGATGACCAAGAGATGCACCGGCGCTTGGGCATTGATGTCTTCAAAGACCACGGCCTGTTCATCCTGATGCACGATCTTCGCAGGAATGCCGCCGTCGACGATGCGGCAGAAAATGCAGGCGCCCATGCTAGGCTCCCTCCGATGGCTGCCGCAGTCCCGACTTGCCGAAACGTTTGCCCAGTTCCTGATAAATATCCTGCAACGCGATGTCGTGATAACCCAAAACCATGAGAGTGTGGAAGAACAGGTCCGCGACCTCGTAGATGATTTCTTCGCGCTTGCCGCCTTTGGACGCAAGCAGGACTTCCCCGGCCTCCTCGGCCACTTTCTTGAGAATCTTGTCGTGGCCACCCTCAAAGAGTTTGGTGGTATAGGAGCCTGGCTGCGGATGATTCCTCCGCTGGCAAATGGTGCGAAGCACGCCTTCTAAGATACCGCCCCAGGCCTCCTGTGTCGTGACGTCTCCGGCGAGGCCCTGATCGTCGAGTCGGGCAAAAAAACAGGCTCGTTCGCCGGTATGACAGGTTGGCCCAGCTGGTTCGGCCTTCACAAGAATCGTATCGCGATCACAATCGACAAACAGATCCTTCACACGCAGGAAATGCCCGGAGGTCTCACCCTTCTCCCATAGTTTCTGGCGCGAGCGGCTCCAAAAGTGAACGGACCGCGTCTGAAGAGTTTTGACAATGGCGTCCTGATTCATATAGCCCACCATCAACACCGTCCCGTCGAGCCAATCCTGGATCACGGCCGGAATCAGCCCTTGCCCATCAAATATTACGCCTCGACCGTCCTTCGACATCACATCCTGCTCCATCTAAGCTGACCCCACCCGAACCGGCACCCCTCGGTCACGCAAGTACGCCTTGGCCTCCTGAATGGTATGGGTTCGATAGTGAAAGATCGAGGCCGCCAGCACCGCGTCCGCCTTTCCTTTTACCAATCCGTCGTAGAGATGCTCCAAGCTGCCCACGCCGCCGGAAGCAATCACCGGAATCGACAGGCGCTCCGACACTGCCGCGGTCAACGCCAGATCATATCCGTTCTGGCGGCCATCCTGATCCATGCTGGTCAGGAGGATCTCTCCGGCCCCGTACTGTTCCATGCGTTGCGCCCATTCGATCGCATCGAGACCGGTCGACTTCCGGCCGCCGTGGGTAAAGACCTCCCAATGACCGGCTTGGCCAGATCGTTTGGCATCGATCGCCACCACGATGCACTGCGTGCCGAATCGCTGTGCGGCCTCGCGGACGAACTCCGGCTGCTGCACCGCCATGGTATTAATGCTGACTTTGTCGGCCCCGGCATTGAGCAACGCTCGAATGTCCTCCAGCGTCCGCACGCCGCCGCCGACCGTGAGCGGCATGAAGACTCTAGCCGCGGTTTGCTCCACGACATCAATGATGGTCTTGCGGTTTTCGTGCGACGCAGTGATGTCCAGAAAGCACAGCTCGTCCGCACCTTCACGGTCATAGATGGTGGCCACTTCCACTGGATCACCGGCATCACGCAGGTTGACGAAACTCACCCCCTTGACGACTCGACCGTCCTTGACGTCCAAACAGGGAATGATGCGTTTGGTCAACATACGACGCCGTGAAGCGTGAATAGTGAAGCGTGAAGCGAATCCATCCTATGCCCAGCCCTCACGTGAGATCCTCAATGCTTTCCGAGCGCAGCGAGCGCCTCGCGATAGTCCAGTTTGCCGTCGTAGAGGGCCTTTCCGACAATGACACCCTCCACCCGCGGACCGAGCGATTGCACCGCCTGCAGATCCTCGATACGGGTGATGCCGCCGGATGCTATCACCGGGAACGCTGACAGCCCGACGACTTCCCGCAGGGCTTCCAGATTCGGTCCGCCCAACATACCGTCGCGGGCGATGTCAGTATAGATGACGGCGCCCAGTTCATGATCAGCCAGTTCTTTGAGGAGGTCGATAGCTCTCGTCGCAGAGACGCTGGTCCATCCCTTCACGGCGACCTTACCGTCCCGCGCATCGAGACCCAGTAGGATACGTTGCGGAAACTCATGACAGGCCTGGGACAGAAACGCTCGATCCGTGAGGGCAGCCGTTCCCAACACCACACGCGCCACACCCGCCCGAAGATACCGTCTCACCGTGCCGATGGTGCGGATGCCGCCCCCCACTTGGACCTTCACGCTGACCGTCTTCATGACCGCTTCGATCTGCGGAAGATTCTTCGGTTCACCATCAACAGCGCCGTTGAGATCCACCACATGAATAAGATCGGCCCCCTGCTGCTGCCAGCCGCGAGCCACCGATGGAACGTCCTCGGAATAGACGGTTTCAGCGGCCATGTCACCTTGTCGCAACCGCACGCACCGGCCGTCTTTCAGATCGATCGCAGGAATCACACGCATGAAGACACCCTGTCGCAAGACATTTATTTAGACTACTCGGTAGCGCCGTCGAACGGAAACGCGTTCGCCAATTCAGCGGCCCCATAGGCCGCCAACTCCTCGGCGGTCACAAACATCCCGTAACGCTGGATAAAGCCCACAAAATCTTCGGTCATCGGCCGCTGCTT
>JACQHN010000072.1 GCA_016199015.1 Nitrospira defluvii | reverse complement strand
GCATGTCGCGCGCCGACGCCTGTTTGGCCTTCGAACGGCATGCCACCAGTAAATTGCAATCAGACCAGCAGCTCAGTGCCATTCGCACAATGGGGTTTCGCGGGGAGGCGTTACCGAGTATTGCAGCCGTGTCCAAAGTCCGACTGACGACGGTGGCTCGGCATGAACAAGTGGGGACGCAACTCTGGCTCACGGGGGGGACGAGAAGCCGGGTGGAGGATGCGGCGGCCATTCCCGGCACGTCGATCGAAGTCTCAGAGCTCTTCTACAACACGCCGGCCCGCAAGAAGTTTCTCAAGTCCACCACGACCGAGTTTTCCCATATCAGCCACGCAGTGCAGCAGGCCGGCTTAGCTTGGCCGCAGGTGCAGGTTCGCCTGATTCACAATGGGTATGAGGTGTTCAATTTTCCCGGCGTGTCCTCGCATCGCGATCGTGTATTACAGATATATCGCGCGGTATTCGGCGATCGGGCCTTGGCCGTTGAGACCGAACGAAACGGTCTGTCCGTCAAAGGCTTCATCATCGATCCGGTGCGGGCACGTGCCGGACGGACTCCGCAGGAATTATTCGTCAATCGCCGGCCGATCAAGAATAGCACTGTACAACACGCGGTCATCGATGGGTACAGTTCGTTTCTCGCCAAGGGGCATGTTCCGCTCTTTGTGCTCTTTCTTGATGTCGAGCCTCACCGGGTCGACGTGAATGTGCATCCGACCAAACGCGAGGTACGGTTTGCCGATACGGAACAGGTGCATCAACTTGTTCGCTCGGCGGTGCGCCATGCACTCGGTCGCGCCCAGGTTGAGGCTTCGATGGCCGGTTCCGCCCATGCGCAGCTGAGCGGCCACGCCTCATCCGTCGTCCCCTCCCATCGTGAGGGTGGCGCCGTTGAAGGAGGCGTCGAGCAGGACCGACTGATCGTCAGCTCGACCAATCGTGTTGCTTCGACCGCATCGGCCGATACTCAAATCTCCTTTGCCAGGGAGGCAGCGAGGCCCTACGACTCTCCTGTCCCGCTGGAGATTTTTCCATTAGGGCAGATGAGCCGCACGTTTCTGATCGCGCAGGTAGGAACCGAGCTCCAGGTGATCGATCAACATACGGCGCATGAGCGGGTGTTGTTTGAACGTGTGTGGCGAGCGTGGCAAGGCCGCAGTTTGCCGTCACAACCGCTGTTGTTGCCGGAGCCGTTGGAGCTGCCGGTTCAGCAGGCCCTCATTCTCCAGCGCCACCTGGCAGAGTTGGAACGGCTTGGCTTGCTGATCGAGCCATTCGGACCTTCGTCGTTTCTCATCCGCAGCCTGCCGGTCATGCTGGGACATACCGATCTGGCCGCGCTCGTGCAAGATCTGATCGATGATCTGGAGCAGTGGGATTCGATCTCCTCCCTTGAAACGAAAGTGAAGCCCATTCTGGCGTCACTGGCCTGCCATGGGGCCGTGCGGGCGGGCCGGGCTATGGCGCTGCCAGAGATCAAGCAATTAGTGCAGGACTGGGTGGCGGAGGGCCTCATCATGACCTGTCCGCACGGCCGGCGTGTGGCGTTCCGTCTGTCGGCCGACGAACTGGCCCGCATGTTCGACCGCGCGTAGGGAGAGGGAGCGGAACCGCATGGTCCGGCTGTCAGAATCGGTCTTGGCTTCGCGGCCGCTGGTGGTGTTGGTCGGTCCGACGGCGGTGGGGAAAAGCGACATCGGACTTCGGCTGGCCTGTGCGCTGGACACGGAGGTGTTGACCGCGGATTCGCGCCAGGTCTATCGCGGGATGGACGTTGCCACCGACAAGCCCACGCTGGAGCGGCGGGGAAGGGTGCCTCACCGGCTCATCGATCTGGTCGATCCCGACGAATCCTTCAATGCCGGGGACTATCGTCAACTCGCCCTGCAGGAGATCGAACGGCTCTATGGCGAACGACGACTGCCTCTGATAGTCGGTGGCACCGGGCTGTATGTCCGGACGCTCATCCATGGACTCTGCGATGCCCCGCCTGCAGATCAGGCCTACCGCGCGTTGTTGTTGCAGGAAGCGAGGACGCAGGGACGGCATTTTCTCCACGGTGAACTGAGGCGTATTGATCCAGAACTGGCAGAGCGGCTCCATCCGCATGACGAGGTCAAGATCGTGCGGGCGCTGGAAGTGCACCATTTATCGGGGTGCCGCCTGTCGGAGATGCAGCGGCAGCATCGTTTTTCAGAGCAACCTTTCTCACTGTTGATGATCGGGTTGATTCGGGATCGTGAATGTCTCTACCGCAAAATCGACGAGCGGGTAGACGAGATGTTTCAGCGTGGCGTCGTGGAAGAAACCGTACAACTGTTGGCCAAAGGTTATGGGCGGGAGTTAGGCGCTATGAAGGGATTGGGGTACCGCCAGATCGCCGGATATCTGGCAGGCGAATACGATCAGGCCGAAGCGCGTCGCCTCTTGAAGCGTGATACCAGACACTTCGCGAAACGCCAGCTGACGTGGTTTCGGAAGGAGCCGGGCCTGCGCTGGTGGTCACTCAATGCGCAAGACAGTCCGGACCTGGTGGCCGGGCGCCTCTTCGAAACGGTTCAGACGTTTGTGGGGGAGTTACATAACCGAGGGCCGGTGGCCGGATCGCCAACGTCGCTCACAATGGAAACGGAATCGACTGCATGACAGGCTCGAAAAAACCCGCTCAGCCCGCAATCGGCATTATCGGCGGCAGTGGGTTGTACAACATTGACGGGTTGGAAAAGGTCCGCGAGGTGCGCGTGCGTACACCGTTCGGCGCGCCCTCGGATGCGCTTGTCGTGGGCATGTTGGGTGGCGTCCGGGTCGCGTTTCTCTCTCGCCACGGTCGTGGGCATCGGACCAATCCCAGCAGCATCAACTACCGTGCGAACATTTATGCACTCAAATCGGTAGGTGTGACGCAAGTGATTTCCGTCAGCGCCGTCGGCAGTATGAAGGAGTCGATTCACCCCGGGGATGTGGTGCTGCCGGATCAGTTCATCGATCTCACCAAACGCCGAATCTCGACGTTTTTCGACGAGGGCCTCGTGGCGCATGTGGGGTTCGCTGAGCCAGTATGTCGATCGTTGGCTGATGCGCTGGAGCAGGCGGGGCGGTCCGTGGGGGCCAGTCTGCAGCGTGGCGGGACCTATGTCTGTATGGAGGGGCCTCAGTTTTCGACCAAGGCCGAGTCTCGGCTGTATCGTCAGTGGGGAGTGGATGTGATCGGCATGACCAACATGCCGGAAGCCAAGCTCGCGCGTGAAGCGGAACTGTGTTATGCGACGGTGGCGCTGGCGACGGATTACGATTGCTGGCATGAGACGGAAGAAGCCGTGACCGTCGAGGCCATTTTAGCCACGCTGCACAAGAACGTCGCGCTCGCCAAACAGTTGTTGAAGGCTGTCGTGCCGGCGCTGGCGCCCGATCGGTCCTGTGAGTGCCACCAGGCGCTCCGGAGCGCGATTGTGACCGCTCCGGATCACATTCCGGCTTCGACGAAGCGACGATTGAATCTTTTAATCGCTCCCTATATGCGGAAGCGGAAAGGAACCAGGTGAGGCATGGGTAAGTTACTGGTAGTCGGGTCGGTCGCGTTGGACACGGTCAACACGCCGTTTGGTGAGGTGTCCGAGGTCCTTGGGGGGTCGGCGACCTATTTCTCTACAGCGGCCAGCTATTTCACGAGTGTGGATCTCATCGCGGTCGTCGGAGAAGATTTTCCCGATCAACATGTCGCGTTTCTCAAGAGCCGGAAGATCGACTTGACTGGGCTGGAGCGGCGGCCAGGCGCCACGTTTCGTTGGAAAGGGGCCTATTCGCATCAATTGAACGAAGCGCAGACGCTCGACACCCGCCTGAACGTGTTCGAGACCTTTCGTCCGAAGATCCCCGCCCAATACGCCTCGCCGGACGTGCTGTTTTTGGGGAACATCGATCCCGAGTTGCAGCTCGATGTGCTGCAGCAGGTGAAGCGGCCGCCCTTGGTTGCCTGCGACACGATGAATTTCTGGATCAATGGCAAGCGAGACGCGCTCTGGAACGTGCTGCAACACATCGACATCCTCATCATCAATGACGGCGAAGCGCGGGCGTTGGGTGAGGACACGAATCTCGTCAAGGTGGCCAAGAAGATTCTCTCGCGAGGGCCCAAACACTTGATCGTCAAGCGCGGGGAATATGGCGTGCTGATGTTCAACGAGCAACACGTCTTCGGCGCGCCGGCTTTCCCGCTGGATAACGTGCGGGATCCGACCGGCGCGGGCGATACCTTCGCCGGCGGATTTCTGGGGTATTTGGCGGCGACGGGAAACCGGTCAGCGGATGCGATGCGGCAAGCCATCATCTTCGGGAGCGTCATGGCCTCGTTTACCGTAGAGGCCTTTAGCCTTGACCGATTGCGGATCCTAGATTACAAAGAGATTGAGGCGCGATTCAAAGAGTTCAAGCGGCTCACTCACTTCGAGGACATTGGCGCATGATCGCAAGTCATCCAGTTCGGGATCGATGGGTGCAAAGAGTGCACGGCGGGGGTGCCCGTTGGATTCTGCTGCTGCTGGGGCTCTGTGTGTTCTCCGGTTGCGCCAACGAAGAGAACCTGCGCAAGTCGAAAGGGTTCTACCAGGAGGGGATCGCTCGACTGAATTCCGATCAACAGCAGGCCTATGTGTCCTTTCAAAAAGCCGTGAAGCTGAACCCTGACAACAAGGAAGCGCACTATGGCTTGGGGCATATCTATTCCTCGCAGGGACGATTCAAATTGGCCGAAGACGCCTTCCGGGAGGCGATTCGCATCGACGGCGACTATGCCGAGGCGCACACCTATCTCGGGCAAGTGTTGGTGAATCAGGATCGTTGGAAAGAGGCGATTGCGGCCTACCGCCAGGCTCTGAGTAATCCATTGTATTCGACGCCGGATCTGGCACGGTATCACTTGGGCAAGGCCTTGATGCATGAGGGCGATCTGCAGGGAGCGATGGAGGCCTTGGAAGACGCGACGACCGTCACGCCGCCGAATGTGCCTCCCGCGATGCTGCAGTTGGAGTTGGCGCGCGTGTATCACAAGCTCGGCTTCGATGCACGGGCCCGCGAGGCTCTCTCGAAGGTCTCGACGTTGGATAAGAGCGGAGAACAGGCAGCCGCAGCGCAAGAATTGCTCGGCAAGCTCAAACCATAGGCGGAAACCATGGAATCAGTGGGTGAATTTTTTCGACAGGTGCGTGAGACGAAAGGGCTGACCGTCGACGAGGTGGCCTCGAAGACCCGCATCCGCACGGACTTCGTCCAAGCGCTTGAAGAGGGAAATTTCGCCAAATTGCCCGATCAGGTATTTGCTCGCGGGTTTGTCCGGTCCTATGCACGCTCTCTGGGGTTGGATGAGGAAGATGCCATTCATCGATTCGTTCAGTCCGCCGGAGCGTTTTATGAAAAGCAGGGCGAACGAGAACGGCTGAGACAACGGCAGGTGGAAGAGGCGCGGCGTCGGAAGGCCAACCGCAAAGCGGTTGGTATTGCCATTGCGGTGGCCATTGCGACGCTGATTTTCTTGCTGAGCCGCGAGCAGTCCTCAACTCTTGTGCGGCGATCTGGGTCGGATGCTCCGCCGCCCAGCAAGAAAAGCGCGCCGTTCGGCAAGGATGCGCGCGAGTCGCCATCGCGCCAGGGGTTGGAGCTTCCGCCTCCCATTGCGCCAATGACCAAGCCGATTGAGCCGGCAGCTGCTCCTTCGATGTCGGCACAGGAAAAAGTGCGGGCCCCGTTGTCTCCCGCTCCTGCCGCAGTGGCCAAGACGCCGGTACAGCCGGACGCTGTTCCCGCTCAATCTCCCCCATCGATGGGATCCGATGGTCCCCTTGCAGGCCTGTCGGTGAACGGCCCTGCCGGGTCTGATGGCCCGCTGGTGCTCGACCTTGATGCGACCGAGTTGAGCTGGGTCGTGGTTCAGGTCGACGCAGGCAGTCCCCAAGAAGCGTTGTTGCGTCCGGGCGAAAAAGCTCAGTGGAAAGCGCAGGACCAGTTTACCGTCACGCTCGGCAACGCCGGGGGCGTCCGCGCCGAATTGAATGGCAAGCCGCAAAAACCCTTTGGCCCGAGCGGAAAAGTCGTACGGGACGTGGTTATCAAGCGCTGACGCGTTGGGCCGGAAGGGTATTTCCCCTCGTGCTGGTGGTTCGTATCCTGCCAGGTTCTTTTCTTCGCATCTCCCTTAAACGTGCGCCCGTTTGAATGAGGCGGGCGTGGTGACCTGGGGCGCAAAGGTGTCACGTCCAGAATCGATTACGTAGTTGTCGGTCGCACCCAGCCTCGAAACCATCTGAAATCCAACGGTTCTCACTCTTCATTTTCTGGCATGCTCCTTGAGTAACAGTGGGGTCGGCAGGGGTAGCGAGGGGGAGGGAACGGCCGGCTGTTCCCTTGACAAGACAGAAAATGCGTTGCTATAGTTCGCCTGTTTTCCGGCCTTGTATTCTTTTTTCGCCCTGCTGTTTTGTACAAGAGCGTTATGGTTCACGCGGTGGGTTCAACACAAAGGAGGAGTTGTGATGGGGTATCTTTCTAAGTTTTTGGGCGTGTGTGCGGCCGTCACCTTGTTGTCTGTGACGGTGGTGGGTGCAGAGGAAAAGGATCCGTTGAAGCCTCGTGTTGCGCCGGATCAGATGGCGGAGGCGAAGGCGATGAAGAGCCCAGTGGCTTCGACCCCGGCAAGCATTGCCCAGGGCAAGGCACTGTATGAGGGCAAGGGCACCTGCTTCAATTGCCACGGTAAGGAAGGCAAGGGCGATGGCCCTGCCGGCGCGATCCTGAACCCGAGCCCACGAAACTTCACCAACTGCAAATTCCACAAGAAGCGGAAAGATGGCGAGCTCTTCTGGGTGATCAAGAACGGCAGCGCGGGCACGGGCATGGTGTCCTTGGTCCCTGCGGCGATCACGGAAGAAGAAGCCTGGACCATCATCAATTACGAGCGCAGCTTCTGCAAGGGCGGAGAAGAGTAGTCGTTTTTCTCAGCTAGCGGGCTGAACGGCAGGGGGCGGCGAGGGTATCCTCGCCGCCCCTTTTCATTTGTGCGCCGGCTGCGCTCAACAAGATCGATCTGACGATAGCCGGAAAAGATTAGGGCAGATGGTGACCGGCCCTGAGGCCTTCTTCGCGTGTCCTGCCTCGATCCCGTAAGATGGCGGGAGTGCAGTATCCTGTCAGGGATGTTCGGCTGCGGGGATGACAGGTGGTTTGGTGAGAATCATGTCCAGACTCCTATCCGAGGTGCGCGGCGCCGGCAGGACTTGCGGTTGTTGCTCTTGCTTGAAATCGCTCCGAGCCACCATCGGTACCTTACGATTCACGTAAGCTGTCATCTCGCCGATCGTCACTTCACCGTTACGGTTGAGGTCTGCTTCACCGCGAAGCCCGCGGAGGAAATAATAGGTGAACAATCCGTGCCGCAACGTGTCTGATTCCAAGCTCTTCCCGAATCCCGTGGTGGCAATGAGGTGAAGGACCGACTCATTCGCCTCGGACCATTTTGGTGACGAGACCTTCGTCCGCCCCGCGGCTCCGTTTTTGAGCACCGTGCCATCGAACACGAATAGGACTTGTTTGGCTTTGAGTCTTCCCAAGGCGCTCTCCAAGTCTTTGAGCGGATACAGGCGCGTGGTGGCGTCTAAGGCACCGTCATAGGGGATCAGAAACGTCTCCCCGGCCGGTGAGACGATGGCCTGTCCGGCGAAGTAGACCATGACGACCGAATCCTTCGTGATTTTTGATGGCAGCCAATCGAGCAAGGCTTCTTCGATGTCGGGACGTAAGGCGCTCCAGTCTTGTAACAATCGGATATTGTTCCTTGGCAATCCACCCAACGATTGGAAATAGGCGGCGACCATTTCGGCGTCGAGGGCGGCGTATTTCCGTGCAGCGATGTGCTGTTCCCGATAGCTGCTGAGCCCAATGGAGAGCAGGTAGTCGCCTGATCGTTGAAACCCGGCGGTCACAGCGGGAATCTGATCGACGTCGTCGCTTCTCAAGCCGGTTGGGAGTACGGAGGCGAGCAGCGTTTGCGGAGGAGGGACGCTGAGGCCGGTTCCACTCGCCACGGAGACCTGAAATTCCGCCTGTTGTGGATGCAGCGATTGCGGCAGGGTGGCGATGAACTCGAGGGATTTGGAGCCGCCTGCTTCAATGGTGCCGGTGGACAATTTCGTGGCCGGGAATTGTGTGATGAGGGTCGGCGGACCAGCCAGCTGAACGGCAATATCTTGCACCGCCTGAGGGCCGGTGTTGACGACGTCAACCCGCACGCGGATCCGTTCGCCGCCTTCGAGAAGCAGGTTGCTATTTTCGTCCAAGAGCGTGGCTTTAAAGGACAGGGCGGACATCGCGGTGGCCGGACCCGCAGGGGGAAGCCCTGCCGATTTCGAGACAGTTCCGGCAGGGGCGACGGACGTTGCCGATGCCTTCTTGACGGGATCGAGCAGTACGCGCGCCTCTTGCATGAATTGTGTGGCCAGCATGGTGGACGTATCTTGCACCATGGGATCCATGAGGTAATCGCATCGTTGCTGAGTCAGCTCGAGTTGCAACCGCTCCTTTCGCGTGGCCTGCAAGGGACGCTCGGCCAGCCGTTTACCGGCAGCATCATAAAATTCAGCGACGACGTCCAAACTGAGTTCGGCCGGCTTGCGATCATACAGACCGTCGGCTTGAATCTTCAGCTGGGGATCGAGCATGCGCACCCGCACCGTCACGTCCGGGTTCGGAGCGGTGACATTGCCGCCTGGAATGAGCACGGTGCGAAAGGTTTGATGGGCGGCTTGCACCAGCAGATCTTCAACAGTCGGTCCGATTGAGAGCAGCTGGATACGACTGCAACCATCGATGTATTGGGTCTTGGCCTTGGCCAACGACGGGTCCACGTCCATTTGGACCGTGAGCGCAATCGGGGGGCCAAGATCGGGCAATGTCTGCCGAGCAAAGCGTGACTTGATGCTTTCGCAGGCCGTGGATGTCAGTGCCTGTGTCACAAGCAGTCCGAGGATGAGTAGACGGGTGGTCTTCAAGCAGAGGCCTCCTCTTCAGGCAGGTTTTGAATGAGGAACGGTACAGGAAAGGAGAGGGCATTGCAACCGAACGCCTTCCGCGGCTTGCGACCCTTACGGGGCTCGTTTATTCTACCCGTCGCAGGCTTGGGCGGAGGATGAACAAGAGGGAGTGTTGAGCCATCGTGTTGGTGCTGGGACTCTCCAATATGCGGGATGCGGCGGCAGCGCTCGTCTCTGACGGCCGAATCGTTGCGGCGGCGGAAGAAGAACGATTCGTTCGGCAGAAGCATGTGACCGCGCTGCCGGTCCACGCGATTCGGTATTGCCTGCGCGAGGCCGGTGTGACGCTTCGCGATGTTGAGGCCATTGCCGTGCCGTGGAAGTATTGGCTGGTCGGGAGGCGCGCCTGGCTCGCCTTGACGGCGATGGTGCGGTCCCCGCAATTATTTCGAGTGAAGGGGACGCGGTCGTTGGAGCGAGTCAGCCGCGAGTGGAAGGAATTGTTCTGGCTTCGGCGGGAATTGACGCAACGGGTTGACGCGGTCGGCCATCGCCCGGTTTTTCTCGATCACCATTTGTGCCATGCCGCCAGCTCGTTCCTGGTTTCGCCCTTCGAGCGGTCGGCCATCCTGGTCGTCGACGGCGCCTCGGAAGCGGATACCACGCTGATGGCGATGGGCGAAGGCGCGCAGATCAGCGTGCTCGATCGCACTCCGCTCCCGCATTCGCTCGGACAGTTCTATGCGGCGATGACGGCGTTTCTGGGGTTTCGCCCGGATCAGGATGAATATATTGTGATGGGGTTGGCGGCTTCGGGCGAGCCGACCTTTGCGGCGGCCCTCCGTCGAGAGATTGTGCGGTTACTGCCACAAGGGCGCTTTGAGTTGAATACCCGCCTCCTGGATTTCCATCTCGCGCGAGCCGGCCTGTATGTGCAGGAATTCGTTCGCCTGTTCGGCCCTCCAAGGCATTCGACGGATGAGCTCACGCAGCGACATCGTGATCTGGCGGCCAGCGCTCAGTTGGTCCTGGAGGAGGTGTTATTGCACCTCGGTCGTCACTTGCAATCCCTGATAAAGGTGGAGTCTCTCTGCTTGGCCGGCGGGGTGGCCTACAACTGCGTGGCGAACGGCCGCCTGCGAGCCGAACTCGGATTCACACAGGTGTATGTGCCGCCAGCTGCGGGAGATTCGGGCACCGCGCTCGGCGCGGCCTTGTGGTGGACGGCGAGGCGTGGAGGGAGCACCGCAAGACCGCAACTGCCCTCCGCCTATTTGGGGCCTCAGTTCGATGAGCACGTGTGTCGCGCGGCGCTGGCGAGAGAAGGCTTGGTGGCCGAACTGTTGACGGATGCGCAGCTGTACGAGCGAGTCGCCACGGAGCTGACGCGAGGACGGTTGGTGTTTTGGTATCAGGGCCGCATGGAATGGGGGCCGCGCGCCTTGGGAAACCGCAGTCTTTTGGCGGATCCTCGACGCGAAGACATGCGGGAATTGATCAATAGCAAAGTAAAATGCCGGGAGCCCTTTCGCCCCTTCGCGCCCTCGGTGCTCGACGAGCGAGCCCAGGAATTCTTCGACCTGCCGGCCGCCTCTCCCTTTATGCAGTTTACGGTGCGGGTGAAAGCTTCCGCCAAAGGGATCATCCCGGCCGTGACGCATGTCGATGGGACGGCACGCGTGCAGACGGTCACGCGAGAGGCCAATCCACGGTTCTACGAGCTCCTGGCGACCTTCGGACGCCTCACCGGCGTGCCGGTTCTTCTGAACACCTCCTTCAATGTACAGGAGCCGATCGTCTGCAGCCCCGACGATGCCGTACGTTGCTTTCTGCGTACCCAGGTTGAGTGGTTGGTTCTTGGCAACCTGCTCGTGAGACAACCTTTCCAACAGACGGTCCCGGTTCATGAACGCTGAACCCGTTCGGTGTTCAGTCCCTCCCGTTCAAAAGCTTCTCCGCGTCATTCTGGATCTTCTCCTGCTCGGCTTCGTGCTGAACCTGACTTTCCAACCGCTCGTGGAGCCGGATTTTGGCTGGCATCTTCGTGCCGGGCTGGACTTGCTCGCCCACGGATGGATCTTGCCGGACACTGATCCCTATTCCCATACGATGCCGGATTGGCGATGGGTCGAGCATGCCTGGTTGACTGATGGTCTGCTGGCACTGCTCTATCGCGGGCTGGAGCCTTTCGGTGGGCTGGGGCTGATTGTATTGTTTGGGGTCGTGACGGCTCTGGCCTGGTGGCTTGCGGCCGGGCAGGTTTCGGTGCCGCAGACCTATCGATTGGCCGCCATGGTGGCGAGCCTATGGGTGGCGTTGCCCTTTCTCGGCGCGCGCACTCAACTGGTCAGTCTCCTTGGCGTGGCAGTCCTCTTGCGGGTGTGGAGTCAGATTCAGCAGGGCCGTCGTCAATGGGTCTGGGTGCTTCCTCCACTCTTCCTGCTCTGGGCCAATCTGCACGGAGGGTTCACGGCGGGGCTCTTTTTATTGGGTGTGATGGTACTCGGGACTCTTATGGTGAGGCTCTGCATAGATCGATGGCCCACTCTTGCCGCATCACTGGATGAGTCGGTCCTGAGTTGGGGAGACCTTCGCAGGTGTATGGTCGTGTTCGGGATCGCCGCGGCGGTGACCTGTCTCAATCCCTATGGATGGCGGCTCTATGTCGAGATTTATGAATCCCTGACCGATCGCTTCATGATCGAGACGTTGCGGGAATGGCAGCCGGTCTCCTTCCAGGGCTGGGCCGGCAAGGCCTATGGCCTCTATCTCGCAGGACTCGCCTGCCTCGTTGTCGGATGGTATCGACGGGTGGAACCGGTCCGCTGGATGATGCTGGTGATCGTGCTGGTGCTGTCGCTGCTGCATTGGCGCAACGTCACGCTGTTTCTCATCGTCAGTCTGCCGCTGGTGGCGGAGTTGTTTGCGCTGGCGGTGGCATCATGCCTTCGATGGGCTCCGGCGCTGAGAACCTATGCCGGCACGAACCTTCTCGCGCTGACCGTTGTGGCGGCGAGCGCCCTCTCTCTATGGGGGCCTGAACATGTGGCGCATGTGTGGCGATCAGGAACCGCTCCCGAGGACTATTTCGAACAGACGGACTATCCGATCGAGGCGGTGCGATGGATCCAGAATCATCGCGAAGAAGTGGGAACTAGGCTCTACCATGACTATGGTTACGGTGGTTTTCTCCTCTGGCAACTCCCTGGAGAGAAAATTTTCATCGACGGTCGCATGCCGGCCTGGCGGATCGGGGATCGGCGCATCTTTCAGGATTACGTGGACCTGAATCGCGAGGACTCGCCGGCGTTGGCCGTACTGGATCGTTACGGAGTTGATTGGGCCTTGATCCAACGCGGGAGCACGCTGGCTCTGACCCTGGAGTCACATCCCGCCTGGAAGACCATCTATGCCGATATCAAAGTGGTGATTCTGCGTCGGCAGGTGTAAATGAATGGTCATTGCCGCTAGAGGGGCCTGTCTGACATTGCCTTCGTGACGAAGGAGGTGCGGCCAGATGCGAGGCCGCAGGCCCGGAAAAACCGGAGGTGTAT
>JACQHN010000096.1 GCA_016199015.1 Nitrospira defluvii | reverse complement strand
GTGAAGGCGTTTCTGGTCGGCACGGACTTGACCAGTGATTTGCTCGTGTCTCAGGTCGAGGGCAAGTTCATGAGTGCCTTTATCCGAGCCAAAAAACCGGTCGGCGCCGTCTGAGTTGACAGGCACGCGTCAAAACCCAAGGAGCACAGTCCATGGAACTCGCGTTATCGGTCGGTTCGCCGCGGTTGGCGGAGAAGCGACTCTCGTTTTTCGAGCGATATCTCACGCTCTGGGTGGCGTTGTGTATGGTGGCAGGCGTCCTGATCGGCCAGGCGGTCCCCGGTCTGGTCTCGAGTCTTCGAGGGGCTGAGGTCGGACAAGGCAGCCATATCAATCTATCGATCGCCGTGCTGATCTGGCTGATGATCGTGCCGATGATGATGAAGGTCGAGTTTGCCTCGATTCGTGATGTGGGAAAGCGACCGGTCGGACTGCTGATCACGCTGTTCGTCAATTGGGTAGTCAAGCCGTTCTCCATGGCCTTCTTGGCCTGGGTGTTTTTCCGGTATGCATTCTCCGCATGGATCACACCCGCGGAGGCCGATCAATACATTGCGGGAGCCATCATTCTGGCTGCCGCTCCCTGTACGGCCATGGTGTTCGTCTGGAGCTACCTGACGGACGGTGATCCCGCCTACACGCTTGTCCAGGTGGCGGTGAACGATCTCATCATGCTGGTGCTGTTTGCGCCGATTGCCGGGTTGCTGGTAAGCGGCGCCTCGTCGCTGGCCGTTCCCTTCGATGTCCTCCTGTACTCGGTGGCGATCTTTATCGTGATTCCATTGATGATCGGCGCCGGTCTCCGGCTATGGCTCGTCCGGCGCCATGGGCGGCGATGGGTGGAAGAGGTGTTGTTGCCCCGGTTCGCTCCGGTCACGATCGCGGCCTTGCTCATCACTTTAGTGTTCATCTTTGCCTTTCAGGCACAGAACATCATGGGCAAGACCATTCATGTCGTCTTGATTGCCGTGCCGATTGTGTTGCAGGTCTATATGAATGCGGCGCTGACCTATGGGCTGATGCATCGATGGCAGGTGCCCCATGCGATCGCTGCCTCGGGTGCGCTCATCGGCGCCAGCAACTTCTTTGAGCTGGCCGTCGCCACGGCCATTGCGTTGTTTGGCCCGGAATCCGGCGCAGCCTTGGCGACGGTCGTGGGGGTCTTGGTGGAAGTGCCGGTCATGTTGTCCGTCTGCAGCCTGTGCAACAGAACCAGGCATTGGTTCGGACAGGAGGTCGGCACATGAAGTCGCGCCTGTTATTCCTCTGCACCGGAAACTCCGCACGCAGTCAGATGGCGGAGGGATGGTTACGGCATCTGGCGGGCGATCGGTTCGAGGTGTTCAGCGCGGGCACGCATCCGGTCGGGCTCAATCCGGGTTCAGTGGATGCGATGGCCGAAGTCGGAATCGACATCTCGCAACATCGTTCGAAGGGCGTGGGTGAATTGACGCATCAGTCGTTCGACTATGTCGTGACGGTGTGTGATCGCGCCAAGGAGACGTGTCCGCTGTGGCCGGGCCCCGCGCGATTGATCCACTGGAGTTTCGATGACCCTGCGGCAGTGACCGATGCCGACGGACGCCGACAGACCTTCCGCCGCGTGCGCGACGAGATTGCGAGACGGATCGAAGCCTTCCTTCGTACGACTACCGCATGATGACGCTGCCGCTCTTGCTCCAGTAGTAGTAGAGCGAAAAATTGGGATAGATCGCATCCTGCGTGTTTTGTCCAGCCACGGTGAATAGGCATCCAACCGCTCCGACAAAATGTTCGCCAAGCCGGTATTGAATCGTCGGTTGGACTCCGAGGGAGGTGAATCCATGTCGCCCACCCACGTTGATCTGATGCCCATCGGTCCGAAACTGCAGGCCGTGAAAGCCGACGAATTCGAGGTTGTACCCAAAGCCCCGCTTGTCGTCGAGAATATGTTCAATGACCACTCGGGTATTGACGATATCGGATGCATAGGTGTTTTGGCCGCCATCGCTGCCCGGCAGGTGGTAGGAGTAGAAGACACCTGCGCTGATTCGAAAAGGCTCAAGATTTTTTCGCACCAGAATTCCTTCTGTCCAGGTCAACGCGCCGAATCGCGAGGCCGGTAATCGTCCCAGTGGAGCGAATCCGCCGGGCGGACTCTCGGTCCCGGTAACCCACCGGCTGGTTGGCAACACGATCATGTTGAAGGTGGTCACGGAGGGACGCCAACCGTCGGGGTCCTGCACGACCGGCCGATACTTGAAATAGATCTGTGTGTCACCGAGCCCGGTGTCGGTGGTCCAAGGGCCACCCTTCCCTCTGTTGAACTGATCCGAACTGTTGGCCCAAAAGGCTGAACCGGACAAGCCCACGTTCAACTCCAGATGGTTTGTCAGGCCATAGGCCATTGTGACGACAGGAGCGACTTGGTACGAATGAACCGAAGCCGTCGTTCGATTGTCGGTCAACTGATTGCCGAATCGCTTTTCGCTGATCTGGGAAAAAATGAATGGGTGTGCCGTGAATTGCCCTTGAGGGTGAATATCCACACCGCTCAAGAAAATGGGACCGTTGGAGAGCGGGTTCCAACTCTTCCGATATTGTTGGATCTCCTCGTCGGTCGGGACCCAGTCCCAGGCCTGCGTCAGGGGGGCTATGAGCAAAGGCAACATGGCAATGGCAGCGAGTAATGCAAGGACAGCAACCGGCAGAGGCAGCCAAGATGAATCATGACCGAAATGAGGCACATTGGTACCTCCAGACTCTGTACGGATTAAGAGAGATCGCTGCATCGGTGTGATTTCTCTGAGTCGAGGATGGGATCGAGCTCTTTCACATCAAGGAGAACGTTAGCAGGATGTTGAAAAAGTCCGCCAGCTTTGTTCTCGC
>JACQHN010000095.1 GCA_016199015.1 Nitrospira defluvii | reverse complement strand
CAAAAAGGCCGTCCAGCAAGGCCGCAGCGAGCGAAGAGGTGAATCGTACTCTTGCCGTACGGTGAGCCTCTGGGCGATGCGAGAACGCCGCGGGCGGACTTTTTCCGCATCCTGTTAGTTCAGACAGGACCACAGTCCGGGAAGCATCACTTTGGCCATGGCTTTGAGTTCGGATTCCGATTGCGGCGGAACGCCTGAGAGGGCGATGCCGAAATTTTTGCCTTTGGCCCAGCGTACGGTGCCTCGTCGGATTAACATCGGAATGTCAGGGGTCGGCTGAATCACGATCACCACCAATTCCATCCCCACACTGACCAGCTCTTGGCCGCGAATACGCCCTCCCGAGGTGGTGATGTCCTCGGTCACGCCGATCGTCTGAAAGGTGCCGTTAGAATAATAGATGGGGCATTGAGCCGGAATGCGTCGGGCTTCGCGTTCACGATAGGCAGTGTTCATCTGGAGAGGGTTCCTTTCATCAGGCGGCGAAGGCGAGGGGCCCGCATCAATATCAAGCTAGGGGTAGAGCGGGAAAGCCTACATTGCCACAACACCAGCGTGGCGGCCATCATTCCACCTACGGTGTCGTTCAACAAGTCGTGCAGTGAGGTTTCGCGACCCGGAGCAAAGCCCTGCGCTACTTCCGTCCACAACCCAAACACCGCAGTCAGCAAGATGCCGCAGAGCATGGCATAGGGGAGGGGCCAGCCGCGCAAGCGGAAGCCCTGAATGGCCAACCAGGCCAGCAATCCATAGGCCGGTACATGCGCCCAATCCCGCCAGTTGTCCGGCACGAATGAGATGAGCGTTCCTGTGAATCCGATGCCCGGCGAAGCGACGGCGAGGCCGATTAGCAACAACATGTAACCCAGAATGACAGCGGCCATGAGAAGCATGTGAGGAAATCCTTTCGGTGGGATCAATCGACCTTGCGCAGAGTACTGCGCCACGTTCTGGAGACGCCATTCGTCATTCGGCCGAGAAGCTAGTGCTTTGGAGGGGCGCCTGGAGGGAATGATGAATTAGGAATGAGGAGTTACCGCGGCCCCCGCGCTCCCATCAGCTTTTCGCGGGGGCTTTCTGTTCCGGTTTCTGATGGTGCCATTGTCCTGGAGTAGTCGAGTGAGCCTGATAAGCCTGGCCAAATCCCAGTACGAGGTGGGCATGGCTCATCCGCAATTCCCACAAGGCAAAGTCGCCGAACCCGAACATCATTTGCGATGGTGGAAACTTCGCCAGGTAACGCTGTTTCACGGTCTCATACCACTCATCCGTCGGGGGCAGAATCACGGCCTCACCCTGCAGGTTGAGGCGTTGTAGGGCCAAGGGGTTTTTGCCGGGCTTATCCGGCTCAGCAATGAATAGGCTGATGCGGGCATCCGCCAACAGATGCTGCGTGTGAAACGCCAATCGGCTCAGGTGGAGATAGACGCGGGACCAGTCATCCCCGAACACATAGGGGACATGAGAGCCGAACGGATGGCCGTTTCGTAAGGTCAACAAGACGCCCGTGCGTACCTCCTCAACCAACCTTCCCCAAGCCGCCTGAACCTCTTCGTTCGACATTTCATCCGAGATGGACATAGGCAGACCTCCACGTCAGGACATTGTAGCCGCCCCTCTGGAATTGTCCAGACATCGCGCATTGCCGGCCCCCTGGCTGAAGGACTTACCAGGGTAGATCTCCCTTTGCGTCGAGAATATCGACGGGGTAACATGAGCCGGCGGTCGAGCATCTTGCTGTAGTGACGACAGGAAGGGAGACTATGCGATGAAAGACATGCGATGGGGATTGGTGCTGGTAGGCCTCTGTATCCTGATGGGGTGGAGCGGCTGCGGTGGGAAGCAAGCGGAGATCAAGGAAGACCGACTGACCGTCGGGCGCGTGCAAGGCGAAGTCAAAGTCGGGATGTCGGCCGCGCAGGTGGCGGAACTGCTGGGCTCACCGAATATCGTGACCACGGACGATAAGCGCCGTGAAGTCTGGGTTTACGACAAAGTGTCGACCGACCGTGTGGATACCGCGAGTTCCTCCTATGCCGGGCTGATCATTCTCGGGACCAACTCCAGCGATCGTTCGAGCTCGCAGCGGCAGCGCACCCTCACCATCATCATCAAGTACGACGAAGAGAAAAAGGTCAGGGACTTTGCCTACAACTCCACCCAATTCTAACCGGGATGTTGAAAATGGTCCCCGGCTTCGTTCTCGCGTCGCTCGTTCCCTCGACGTACGACATCAAGTACGCCTCGGGTCCTCGTTCGCTCGGCCTCGCCGGATGACCATTTTGAACATCCCTCATCCCACAAGGCTTCCATCGAGTAACGGGAAGTTATCAGTGCTTGCCTGTCTGCTTCCCCTTTTGCTCGCCGGCTGTGCCCAACCGACGCAGCCGGCGGAGTTATTCCAACTCTCGCCGGAGAGTAACGCCAACCGGGCGATGCAAACCCGCTTCTTCGAGACGGCGAACGACAAGGAGTTGTTGTCGGCCTCAGCGGCTGCATTGCAGGACCTTGGTTTTCAAGTCGAGGAAAGCGTGCGGGAGGTTGGGTTCTTGCGAGCGGCAAAAGAGCGCAGTGCGCGCGAGTACGGTCAGTATCTCAACCAATTCCTTGTCTGGCTCCTCTCGCTTGGCCACGTCATCATGCCGGTCGACTTGCATCAGAAGGTTGCAGCGACCATCGTGACGCGCCCGTTGAATCAGGACGGCACGCGGCAGGAAGTCCGAATCATGTTCTATCGGGCGCTGTGGAAGGGAGACGGGCAAGCCGACCGCAATTACATCCCCCCCGGTGAACAGAAAATGGAAATGATCCGCGATCCTGAAATTTACCAGCAATTTTTTGCGAAGCTCTCCAAGGCTGTGTTCTTGGAACCGCACACGATTTAACTGCGAGGAATCATGAGTCGGACACAGGTGGCTGGGGCAGGTGTGATGTTGATGGGATGCCTTATGCTGTATGGTTGTACGGCGCCGGAACCGCGCAAAGAGCTCTTTGCGCCGACCGACGCGCAGATGAAAATTCGCAGCGCCCAGAGCCGCACCTTCGAGGTCAAGGACCGCACGGTTGCCATGCGCGGCGTGATCGCGGCCTTGCAAGACTTGGGATTCATCATCGAACGTGCCAATGAACCGTTGGGTCTGGTGACGGCGGCCAGATTCGCTGAGCCAAACTATTATGACGTGCTCGGCGTGACGGTCACCGTGCGTCCACAAGAGGACGGGAAGACGATGATCCGCGCCAATGCCATCTATAACAACAAACCGATCGAAGACCCCAAGGTCTACCAGAACTTCTTTGTATCGGTGGAACGCTCGTTGTTTCTAATAAAGGACTCATTCTAAGTCGCTTTCAAGATGAGACTAAAAGTGGTAGAGTCTCGGCATGGCACGACCACGCCGGATTGATCCACTCATCGTAAAGCGGGCGCACAGGACCGCCGCCACCGCCACCTCGGTCGAGTCCCTGCGACAATGTCAGGCCGTGCTGCTGCCGGCCTTGTTCGGGGCGACGCTTGAACAAACGGCGCACGTCCTCGGCGTGGGTCGTGCGACCGTGGCTCGACTCCAAGCCGCCTTCCGCACGCAAGGGTCGGCGGTGCCACCCGCCGCTCGCCACTGGGGCGGACGCCGGCAATCCCTGCGCACCCCGGAGGAAGAACGCGCGTTCTTGAAACCGTGGGTGGACCGCGCCGCCACGGGCAACCTGGTGGGGGTGTCTCCGATTCGAGCGGCCCTGGCGCAACGGTTGGGCCAGCCGGTCAAGCCATCGGTGGTGTACCGGTTGCTGGCCCGCCATGGCTGGCGCAAGGTGGCTCCGGACACACGCCATCCCAAGAGCAAACCCGAGGTGCAAGAGGCCTGGAAAACAACCTCCCTGAAGT
>JACQHN010000003.1 GCA_016199015.1 Nitrospira defluvii | reverse complement strand
TCACGTTTCACGCTTCACGCATGCTTAGAAGTTCATCCATAGTGACATGTAGGCCCAATGCTGATTTTGCGTCTGGTTCAAGGTGCTGGTCAAATAGCCGCCGCTGAAAATGGTGCCGTAGGTCGCCTGAAGGGCCACCTTGCCGTCGGCGAACATTCTGGTGTAGGCGACGTCGATTTCATCGCCGATGTGCGTCTTCGTGTTGTTCGGGTTCGAGAAGACGTAACAGCCCTGCGCGCCTCGATACCAGCAGTCCTTGGAATTGGCCAGGTTCAGGTTCGTGTACCACAATTCGATATGGTCACGTGCACTGGGACGAGCCTGTAAGTTGATCGATGGCGATAACATGTTCTTCCAGGCTTGCACGTCCATATAACCCATGTGGATGTGGTTCGTCGGGAAGAAGTTTTCAAACGTATTGGCCGACTTACAAGTTGCCGCATTGACGCAGGTATTGTTCCGGCTGTCACCGGAGGCGTAGTCGAGGTTGAACGCGAGACGCGTCTTCCACGCCGTGTCATAGAACGTGTAGCCGATCCAGTTTCTGGTCGCCCAGGCATTGATGTGCAAACACTGCTGTTCGCCCACGCAAGCCCCAGCCTGTCCCATTTGACCGAACTGATAGGCGATTTCGTTCGAGAAATCGAACCCGCCTTTGCGCATTTCGATCCGGTTCCCGATCATATGACGGGTCTGGTTCGAGTGCTTGGCCGTGCCAAGACCTTGCCCGGCGTTGTCGGCCGAACCATAGTTATTCTTGTATAGGACATAGAACGGCTCGATGACCATTCCAGGGACTAACTTGATCTGGTTGTAGAAAATGAACATGTCGGCATCGCGGTTTGCATCCTGGGTGCCGGTGCCGGCGATATTGGGTGCACCGCTACCGACTGGGGCCGCCTGGCCCAGATCACTTTCTGAATTTCTGAACCAGCCAAAGTAGCTGTCCCAGTTCTTGGTCTGATAGGCGAACATGACACCGTCATGTGAATAGCCGGTGTTGGCCCAGTCGAAGTGGCCGAACAATGAATGGTTGCCGAACACGACGTATTGCCGACCGACCTTCACGCTCAAGCCCTGGACATCGGCCAGATTCCTGATCAACATGTAGGCTGCACGGACGCCCAAACGGCCATTATTGCCGCCGCCACCCGCAACTCCACCATTGTGGTTCAACGGATCGCCGGCGTTCCCCGCGTTCGTGGCGCTTCCGTTACCGCCCCATGTCGCGCTGTCGATGATTTCCACATAGAAGTTGACGTCCGGGGAGAGATCGTAGCCGATTCCCAAGCGCATCCACTGTTGCACGTAGAAGTCGTTGCCTTTGTTGCCGCCAGTTGCAGCGGTTCCTCTTGTCCCAAAGGAGTTACATGTTCCGCCGGCACCCTGGGCAGCACCGAAGCAGGCGTTGTTGCGCATTTCCGGCCGCACGCGAAGATCCGCGCGCATCCAGAGATTCTTGATGTCGAAATTCCGTCCGATGACCGGATCGTAACTTTCGTACGCTTCTTTTTGCGGCATGTTGCGCGGAATGGCGGGAAGGTTCGTGATGCGTTCGCCCGGGGGAAGTTCGAATCCGGCAAAGGCCGGGACTGCGAGACACTGCAGAGCGGTCACTGCCGCAGCGCCCAAGATGGTGGCCAACCGGCCCCACCTGGTCCGTCCATGGATGCGTTTCATAGCGTTCCTCCTGTGAATTGGATGGCGACCCTTTGTGTACCCACTCACTCCGGGCGCCGTCTGTACATCCAACCGCTATTGCACTGTGAGTCCAACTCTTATGTGTGGGTCTGAATCGGCCAGACCCGATGGTGCCCACCATCCGGCCTCGATGCTCGCCTCAATCCCGAAGCGAGTTCCCCACACAGTCAGATCTTGTCCTGTTGCTGTGCTGTGGTCACCTCCCTTCACAGCCGTAGAGCGATTGTAAAATGGTATTAGGCCTGCTTGGGCAAACCCGATTCCTCTGCCCCGTGCTCTACGCCCGATGTTGCGTGATTGATTTCTTCTTCCGCTTCCTTCATCGACGATTCGAAGTCCTGCTCGACCATCTTCATTTCCTGCTGAATCATGTTGAGTTCCGGCTCAACCGTCTTCTTCAGATCGTCCGCCGTTTCCTTGAATCCCTTCACAGCCTTGCCGACCTGACGACCGATCTCGGGCAATTGCTTGGGCCCGAACAACAGGAACGCAATCACCAGGATGATGAGAATTTCGCCAGCGCCAAGACCGAACATGGTGTTTCGTGCTGAGGCTGAATCCTTGACGACCGAACAACGCGACCCGCGGGTCAGGTTGCCGGCATTCAGGCCATCTCCTCAGTCCCGCAAGTTACCCCTGCGTCGTCCGTGGCGGTGGAGCCGCATCGGCCTGCTGCGCAGGCGGAGCGGTGGCCGACTGTCCAGGTTGCTGGATCTGTGCCGACGGCTGGGCCGCGTGAGGTTCTGCCTCAGTGGCCGTCACATCGATCGCATCCGCTTCATGGACAGACTTTTTGAACCCCTTGATTGCTTTACCTAATCCTTCTCCGAGCTGAGGAATTTTCCCCGCACCGAAGATGATCAACACGATGACGAGAATCAGCAGCAGCTCCATCCAGCCGAACGAACCAAACATGGTACTGTATGCTCCTTGTTACAGC
>JACQHN010000074.1 GCA_016199015.1 Nitrospira defluvii | reverse complement strand
GAAATATTCTGTACGTGATCCGTACTCAGCACATCGATGGGATCTTTGATCACGCAGGTCTTGCAATGCACGCAGTTCGCAAAGTTCACCTGGATATGCCGGTTGGCTCCCTCGCCGACTAACTCATAGACCTTTGCCGGGCAGAAATGCGTGCAGGGCGCATCCCCGAATCGAGCGATGCAGTCTGTGAGACACCGTGTTGGATCGAGGATCCGGATGTGTGAAGGCTGATCCTCTCGATGCTGCGTGCCAGAATGATAAACATCCGTGAGCTTGTCAACCAGCACCCTGGGGTCATACTGTGCCGGCTCACGATCCCAACGGCCCCGGACCGCTTCATCCAGCGGCCGCAGGTGTCTGAAATCATCTCGGATCCCTCCCGGTGTGGTCGGACCGAGTCCGGTCCACATCGTCAGTCCTCCGAGGAGAAGGCCCGGCAGCCGACCATGGGCAAACGCTCGCCTGAAGTTTCGTGCCTGATACAGATCCTTCATGACGTAGGACGAGGCCAGTCGGGCTTCATAGGAAGATAACACTGAAGCAGAGGTGTCGCCTCGCACCAGCGCCTCGAAAATCGTGTCGGCCGCCAGCATCCCGCTCTTCATCGCGTAGTGGATGCCCTTCAGATAGGGGACGTTCAGAAACCCAGCCGAGTCGCCCACGAGCAACGCGCCGTCGACGTAAGGTCGAGGAATGGCAAAGTAGCCGCCCTCGGGGAGCGTCTTAGCTCCGTACGCAATCACCTCGCCACTGCTAATGTACTGCTGAATGAAGGGATGTTTCTTGAACCGCTGAAGCTGGGTATGGACATCCATTTGCGGATCGTCCCAGTCGAGCCCGCAGATCATCCCAACTGCAAAGAGGTTGTCATCCATCCCGTAGCAGAACCCTCCGCCGAAGACGCGAGAACCGAGCGGGTAACCGAGCGTGTGGACCGCCAGACCGGGCGATCCACCGGACTTGACCCGGATCAACTCCTTGACACCCAACGCGTAGGATTGGGGATTTCTGCCTGCACGGAGCTTGAACTGATGGATCAGATCCTCAGCCAACGTTCCATAGGGACCTTCCCCAAAGACCGTCGCCTTGGCACGGATGTCGGCGCCTGGTTCGTAGTTAGCCTTCCGTCCGCCACCGGCTTCCAATCCCTTTTCGCCAGTGTGCACCCCGCAGACGCGCGGACCGTCGTACAGGATTTTTATCCCACAGGTCTCATGGAACAGATAGACACCCGCCGCTTCCACTTGTTCCGCCAACCAGAGGTTCAGCTTCTGGAGCGAGCCGATGTAGCAGCGATCCTGTCGGTACGCGGCAGGGATCAGAATGTCAGGAATCCGGATATTCCCTTCGGTGGTCAGGTACCGCAGGCTGTGCTGCGTGACAGGCTGCGTGAAAGGAAGGCCGCGATCACGATAGTCCGGCAGCAATTCTTCCAGCGCGATCGGGTCGAACATGGCGCCTGAGACGGCATGGGCGCCGACATCGCGGCCCTTTTCGATCAGCGCGATTTGTGGGTCCAGACGAGGACCGGAGGTCTCGCCGGTGGAGACCCGATGGTTATGATGCGCGACCGACTGAGTCAGGCGCAGCGCACCCGCGAGGTTGGCCGGCCCTCCCCCTACAAATAGTATATCCACCTCAAGGATCTGATGGTCCTCACCCATGGATGTGTTTCCGTGACGGTCCGTTGTGCATCAGGGATGCTAAGGGAGCGAAAGGGTCAACTTGTGATGGACGGCGGTCGCTCAAGGCCTCTCGCGGCTGAAGGCTGGACGCAAGGATCATAAACATAGATTCTCAAGCTGGTCGGATGAGAATGTAGCATATCTGCGTGGGTGGTGGTCATTTCCGTATCTCTCGAAGGTCGTCGAGAAAGGGAGCTTTTCCAGGAGCCCTTCCGGCGATCGGGTGACCGGAGGGTAGACTCCATGCCGACCACCTCGCCGTGCGAGGGACCCAGGTGTAACTCCCAAACCGCTGCACTCCCACACGCGTCCAACGCTCAGCCTTCTTCAACATCGCTCTGTTGAATACTCTTCAAATCCGATTGTGCACTGTGGAGGAGGCGGACTTCCGACTCCTCGTCATCGCTCCTTATTCGTCACGTTTCACGCCTCACCGGCATCGTCTGAGGCCGTTGCCCCAAGCACAAAATGAAGCGCCCGGCTCATTGTGCGTGATCACGGCAGGCCCTATGGTGAAGTTGTGACACACGACCCGGCAGGTCCTGACCGGAAGGCACAGGAAAGGAGGTGCGCATCAGCAGGCGGTCGTGCCTGGAATTCTCGCCTGTTCAGGATCGTCGGTTTGAGATGAACGAGTCCAGCGAGCAAGGAGGACGGGCCATGAGGAGACGGACAAACATAGGTCATACAGTGGGGCTTGCCGCCGTCTTGGTCGCCGGTTTATTCGCAGGCGGGACCGCGCAGGCCGGCGAGTTTCGATGGGTGGCCTCGGAGATGATGCCGCCGAGGTGGGCGATCTGGCAGCCCAACCAAGTGATGATGGAGGACGAGGACTTGAAAGAGGGACTGACGTTTATCCTGGAGAATCCCACGAAGGAAGAACACGCCTTTGCCGTCAGGGGCATGTTTGAGATGACGTCGGAAAAAAGCACAGAAGTCGTGGCGCCGGGGGAGGAACCGGGAATGGTCTATCACTTGAAGCCGATTCGCGTCACAGTACCTCCAGGCGAGACGAAGCGAATCACTGTGAGCACGGCGCAGTTCGAGGGAGCCAGGGTGAGCGGACCGGGACAGCTTTTCCGAGTCTGGTGCCCGCTGCGCAAGGACCGGCATCTGGGTGGACACATTTATTTTATCGGGGCGCGGTGAAGAGATGATCGGGAACGGCAGGGGAGGGGACTGTCGCCCTTCCGGCTGGCGACTGTCCCTGTATTCGGTCGGAAGGGGGACAGGCCCCAGGCAGAAAGGGGCCAGTCCCCCAGACACGGAGCGGAGGGCAGCACCATGAAACCGGCTTTCAATCAAAAGATGTGGCTGGTAGGCCTGGTCGTCGCGATCCTCCTCACTCCGGTGAGCAGCGAGCCCGGGTCTGTGCCGTCACGGGAAGGATGGCTGGAGCAGTTGACGGGCTTCGTGCGGGTCCAGCAGCGCGCCGCGCTCGTCAACGGGGAATCCCTGATGTTTGAGGTTTATCTGGACCAACTCACCCTGGTGCGACGCTCCTACGAGAACCACGATCAGGAGCGGACCTATGCGGCCATGAATCGCTTCATGGACATGTTGGAATCGAGAGAAGGCGGGATCAGCGCCGGGGCTGCCGATGCGATGTGGGATTTCTGTTATGAGGTCACCCCGCCGGCGTTGCATGACGTCAAGCGCCACAAGCAGTGGTGGGACAAGACCGTGAACTGGGAGCAGTTCTTCTGGGAGGAATAAGAGTCTGGGGGCAATAACCTAACGTCGCACTTCTTCGCGAAACGAGGGAACGTTGGCTGAGGAGGGGGGTATCGTCTTCCTAAAGAGGCTGTAAGAACTCAGCGTGCTAGGAGCCTGTCCGAGTAATCAAAGTCGAAAATGTTCGACGCACACAATTGGCTCAGGATCAACGATCTCCATTCGTTCATGGGCAAAGGGACTCCCTCAAACGCGGATTTCCGGATTACTCGGACAGGCTCCTAGCGATCGCCTATGTGTTCAATAAGCTTCGGGATGTCCGAAACCTTCTTGGTCATCGCAAACTGCCAGCGGCCATGAGTGCCGTCCGCATTCACCGCAGCAACCCACCGGTCAGCCGCTCCCCGTTTTACCTCTTCGAGTGGATCATACCCCTTCGTCTCCAAAATTAGGTGACAAGCAGACTCACCAGTAAGTCGAACGATGAAATCCGGCACATAGTCGTGCATCTGCCCATTGTGTAAGTATGGAATCGCGAACCCGAGCCCGGAGTTTTTGACAAATGCCTCGACAGCCCTATCCTTGTCCAGGTAATAGGTCGCCGATTGTTCCCATTGCTTGGTGTCCGCCACCACGTAGTTGAGATGAGACTTATTTACCTCACGCACATCACGACTCGTCCAAAAATCCACGTCCCCGGTAGAGCCTGGTCCTCGAGTCGCTTCGTACCGAGGAATTTCCGGAGCTTCCCCCTGCGTGGTGTCGGGCCGAATGGCTTCCAATAACCGTTCAACGACCCATCCATAGTACGGAGCGAGAAAGAGATCTTTCTTGTCAGACGGTGGTCGAGCCTCGATTTTCTTATCAAGGTACAGCTGGATGATATTCACAAGCTGGGGGAAAAGTTTGTGCGGAGGAATCGTGCACTGCTTCTGAGCGGCATACTCTCGCGCGACCGTTTTGGCGAGATCAAACACCAGCTCCTGCATACGGCGCTTCGCGCGAAATTCATCTAGATTGACTTCATCCACTCGGCCGGGGCCACTGAGAGTAAGCTTGCCTCTTGTGGTGGCATGGAGTCCTTTCACCTCAACCTCAGGCGGTATCCGGCCTGGCTCCAAGACGAGGGAGGGAACCGTCCCCCAGTCCACCGTCACCCGATTGCGAATGGCTTGGGTATAGCCTTCAACACGCGGGTACGTAATTTCAAACTGTGCCTTCGCCGGGATGGCGTGCACATGATAGCGTTTGACGCGCGGCGGCGGCTGACCTTGCGGATTGGCCTTGAACGGAATCACTTCAAATGGAACACCAAAAACCTTCGCCACTTCCTCTGTAAGCTTGCCGTTGGAACCAACGTCATAGTTGGCTCGTCTCAATCCTCGTCCCACCACCTGCTCGCAGAGTAATTGCGACATGAAAGGACGAAGACCGATGATGTGTGTCACCGTGTTACAGTCCCATCCTTCCGTAAGCATGCCCACACTGATAATGCACCGCACATCACGCCCTGGTGGATGGTCTAGACGTCCCAGCTTGCCGGCCAACTCCTTGAAGCCTTCTGGATAGAGAGGCCGCCCAAGCCGATCCGCTGGCCAAGCAATCTTCCCCACCGTATCGAGCGTGAATCGCATCCAGCGGACTTCGTCATTCTTCGCTTCACCGGAATCCGACTCATGGACCACTTTGGAATCTACCCGGATAGTATTCTGACGACCATTATTCCTAAATCCTTCGATCTTCACAGGCGGAATCCCAGTCGGCGCCTTATCTTCCGCCAGCCATTCGTAGAGAACCTTGGCAATCTGAGTGTTCTTACACACCAAAATAAACACTGGCGGGCGTGGATCATCGCGATGGGACACCCACTCGTCCCGTTCTTTCTCCCATAGGCCACCCAACATCGCGATAGGATGATGGGCATACTTGAGAATGGCCTCAGGCTTGGGACTTGCCTTTTTCCCGCCGCGTTCGGCCGGAGTAAGCTGTGGCAAAATCCAGTGCCAGATGTTGAAGTAACCTGGAATCTCTTTGCCGGTCGCATCACGAACAGCAAGCTGGGGGATTTTCACCAAGCCCGACTCAATCGCATCGATGAGTCCGAAGTCGCTCACCACCCACGGAAATGGCCGATTGGTGTCCTGACCGACTCGACCGAGAAAGTACGGAGTGGCGGACAGATCCAGACAGATGTTAATGCCCCGTAGTTTCTGAACACGATCTAGCCCATTAATCCAGACCGTCGCTTCTTTGAAAAAATCTTCGGCTTCTTCGTCTTCTCCAAAGAGGTCGTCCTCATTCTCCTCGCGTTCCTCACGCACGATACGATAGGCATGATGCGCTTCATCATTCATCACGAGGATGTTCTGCTTTCCCCCCACTTCGCGGCCAAGAACGCGATTCACGAGAGCCGTATCGCTTTCGACATAGCGCCTCGATTCAACGCTGACCTTTTTTAAAGTTCCATCTTTCTCTCGCTCTTCACCAAGCACCGTCAGCAGGCCGGCAGCAACCTGGCGCTCAAAATCTTCCAACGTGAGATAGCGTGTACCGCGGGCCGTCGTGGTCTTCGAGCTGATGGTGATGGTCTCTCTTGTGCGCACCTCCACCCCTACCTTGGTCACCCGCGCGCCAACACCGCCTGTTTGAATCGCTTGGGGTTCGAATACATGCCAGTTGGTGACAAGGACTCGACCTTGTGTGAGTAGCGGCATAAGGTGAGACGGAACGAGATCGCGAGTGCGATACAGACTCGCTTCTCCTCCTTCAGGAGCCAGTTCCCGAAGGCGATTACGAATCGTCACGTTGGGACACACCACTAACACGACGTCAGAGAATCGCGCGTCGCTTCGGTCGTTGACCTTATTGAGAATGCTCCACGCAGCCAACATACCCATCACAGTGGTCTTCCCGGACCCTGTCGCCATCTTGCTCGCATACCGCCGAAATCCAGTGAAGCCTTGCGCACGTTTGTCAGCACTGATCTCCTCTTGCGGCACATCAATTCCTTGACGCAAATCTCCACGAGCCTCAACGAGAAAGATGATCGTTTCAACCGCATCGAGTTGTGCGAAAAACAGACGCTGCGCTCGTCCATCTCGCCGCCACCACTGCAGCAGCTCATGGGTCGTTCTCGTGACACCGGGGTAGCCATCTAGCCGCCACTTCTTCACCTGTGCGCGAATACGGTTCACGAGCTTCAGTTCGATGGCGGTGCCGACCACGCGACCGGCTTCCGTGTCCGGTTTGGCTTTCGGATCGCGATAGAAATACATCGCCGGACGGCGACCAGGCCGCCGCTCCGGCTGCTCACCTTCCACGATATGCCAATGTTCGATGGGTTCGTCGAACGGAGAATTGAGAATGGGGTCGGGGACTTCGTAGGCGCTCATAGCCGAAGAGGGAAGACTCTTTCTCAGGCAGCGTATTTGACAACACTGAGTTCGGCAGCCTCATCCGCCGCATCGAGAATCTGCTCGACGGTCGCCATGACGGGATCTTCGACGGAATATTCGGTGCAGTTTTCACAGAGCAGGACGGGTAGGTTCTTGATCACAACAATAGACCGGTCGCTCTGCTTGAAAGGCAGGTCTGTCACCCCCCGTTGCATAAGCCCTCCACAGACTCGGCACCTCATGGGTTCTTCCTCCTGGTTTTGAAATCTTGTTCCCACTCACGAGGACTCGGACGATAGACCGTCACGATTCGGACATTGTCACCCACTACATCCGTCGCAATGTGGAGATGCGCTGCCCCTTCGTCTGAATGACACAGAACCAAATAACTCGGCAAATACTTGTCGTCCGGGTACGGCTCAATGATCTCGTAGGTCTCTACGGCGCGCAAAAGGGCTTCTCGACGAATCGTTCGGCCCCTCAACCGCATTTGCACATGATACGTCCACAGTATCCGTCGCTCTCGTATGCAACGCTGGATAAAGCTGAGCGGATCCTCCGGAATGATACGCCCGCTGACCAGTAGAAACTAGTCCTCAGGTCGCGTATCTTCACAGCTTCCTCACCACCAGCAATTCATTCCCCCGATCATCGATCACTTTCACCGCAATCTGCTTATGCTCGCCTGCCTCGAACGGGGCGCTGGTTGTGCCCGACAAGTGATCCCACACACTTTCCTCGTACTCACCCTTGAGAGCTTTCTTGAGATTGTCCCAAGCGCTGGTGCGGGGGAAGAACGCTTGGGACACATGGAAGCAGAGGTCGTTGTAATCCGTATCCAGGAACCAGGCCGGTACATCGGCCCCGCTTCGATGCGTCACCTCCATGGTGATGGGATCGAACACGTCCAGGCCAAGCAGCTCGACTTGGTACTGCTTCTCTTTATTGCGCATGACCTTGATTTCCGGTTGGCCGCAGACGCTGAATATCTGGCTTGACCGCATATTCTTGAGCAGATCGCCCATCATCAAGTCCGGTGTCGCCTGAACATAGGTGGCAGGGACGCCCATCACATCGGCGCACTTTTCCACGAGCGTGCGAGCATTGGGCTGGATGGCAAAGCCAACCACATAGAGATGGGTGTACTTCTTCGCGTGGGCCTCGCGCGCGGCTTCATAGACCAGTTTCTCGCTGACAGCACCATTCTCTGGCCCGAATACAAACGCAGCCGGTTTCTCCTGGCCATTGGCGATCAGCGCCTCGGCAGAGAGGGACAGCGTCTTCGCAGGCGGGCGGATATTCTTCAACGTAACAGTCTTGTTCCCTTCCAGCCGCAACACTGGACTCTTGCGGAGCACTTCCAGCATCCGGTCCACGAACGAGCCGTAGGCTTCGGCTGAAATCGCCCCCGAATCCTCGATCCCATCACCCTCCCAATCAACCGGCGTGGGAATCGTCGCTTCGAAACAGAAGGGGCCGGTCACGCGCGTGATGCCGTTTTGTTGTTCCGGCCGATCTACCAGTACTTCTTCAGCCGGCGGCTCGTTATTAGCGATGGACTTGAGGGTGACGTGCGGGACGATGCCGCCAACCTCTTCGCCCTTCTTGTTCTGCTTGCGTTTGTATGTGAAGCCGCCCGCTGGCCCGCGGTTGTTATCTTTCAGGTCATACCAGGGGAAAGTGGCGGTAAGGAGCCGCTGTCGAGCCAGTGCGAGCGGGACTCGGCTTGTGTCGGCTGTTATCCAGCGCCTGCCCCATTGCTCCGCGACATAGGCTGTCGTGCCGCTCCCACAGGTGGGGTCAAGCACCAGGTCGCCAGGGTCGGTGGTCATGAGGAGGCAGCGTTGGATCACATTCGATGGTGTTTGTACGACATAGAAATTCTCTGGATCTCTGGCCGTATCGTCCCAAATAGTAGTCATTTCAGTTAGCGGAAAATCTTCGAGGAATTGTTTATAGCGAAGAGTGTTCCCGGCCTTCATAATACGATGCTCGGATGCTAAGCGATCAAGCCCCTCCTTTGTCGTCCGCCAGCATTTGTTTGGGCCAGGATGGTAAACCCTTTTTTCAAATTCATAATTGATCGTTGTGTTAGGTCGATAGCCACCTGTTGCAAGGCTAACCAGCTGAAATGCTTTCCAGCTCTCAGGAATCAGATTGGCATTAGCCTTTTCTTCCGCAGTCATCACTCGCGTTTCGGCAGTCTTCGTGTTCTCGAGTTGGGTATAATGGTCTCCGGATCCGACACCAGCAATCTGCCGCTCGAACACTTTGCGAAGCTTCATCCGATCCTTGTCTCGTGCGTACCAAATCAGATAGTGCGCTGATGATGTGATGGTTTCGCCTATCATCATTCCAAGTCGTCGATATGCGACGATGACTACGAAATTCTCCGCCCCGAACACCTCATCCATGACTTCCCGCACATGATGCAGGTTTTCGTCGCTAATCTGGACGAAGATGCTCCCGCTGGGTGTCAGGAGATCGCGGGCAAGAAGCAACCGGTCGCGCAGATAGGTCAGGTAGGAGTGTAATCCCAACTCCCACGTGTCGCGATAAGCCTGGACCATTTCTGGCTCACGGGTCATGTCCTCGTCGTCGTTGTGAGACACATCCCGCTTGCGGACGAAGGGCTGGAAGTTGCTCCCGAACTTCACCCCGTACGGAGGGTCCATGTAGATCATCTGGACTTGACCACCAAGACCTTCGTAGTGCAGCAGCGAGTTCATGACGACGAGCGAATCACCCAGGACCATTCGGTTTGTCCAGTTGTCCTGATACTCGTAGGCCTTGAGGACTTGATCGGTAATCGAATGCTGGGGATCGCCGAACAGGGCGAACATATCCTCTTGCTTGTCGGTCTTATGTCCGGCCAGCGTTTCGATGATGGCTTTGGTGGAGAGCCGTTCGTGGATAAAAAGCGGCAACGTCGGAACATCGAACGACAGCCGCTCGGCCTTGCCTGCCCAGTTGAGGAAAGGTTTGCTCAGACTCTTGAGCTTTGATGCGGCAGTCTTGGCTTCTTCGAGGCTCTTCGCGTCGAGGACTTGCTTGATGAGCGTCTCGCCTTGCTCGCGGGCGGGATTCGTGGCATCCCAGTCGAGCGCCGGCGCGAGCGACGAATCGTAGCGGTAGGTCTTTGGTAGTTTCTTCTTCTTGAACTGCGCCTGCGTGCCAACTTCCGGCCGCATGAGGCTCTTGGCTTCAGGATGCTTATAGGGAGCCGTCTGGTTCGTCTTTGCGGCAGGCTTTGTTTTCTTGGCCATTCTTGGGGTCCTAGACAACCGACGGCGGCAGGGTGATTGCGCCGCAGGATACCCTTTTCGTCATGAGAAATCACCTTCACCCATGGTGAGAAGAGCTGATGGCGGACGGCAAAGGGTGAGGGCGCAGCCGGTATATATGGTTTTTCTAGGTCATCTGAGAACAAGAAGGGGGACTGGCACCGCTCGGAAGCGGAGCCAGTCCCCGTGCCGCTACGCGCGGAAACCGATGCGGCGGGGAGGCTGTGCGGTTGGTGTCAGGACTCGAATTCCGTGCGGGCGATGCCGCTCTGCCGGATGATCGAAAGGAGCGTGCCGATGGCGAGTTCCGGGTGATCAGAAACCGGGACTATGACTGTCCCCGCGTCGCCTGACCTCGTGGGAAGCCGTGTTTTTCAAGAATCTTGCAGGCGTCTCGGCCGGAAAGAACGCGCAGTTTACCCATGCGCCGCTTCGAAGCGCGTGATAAACACCTCGGTATGAAGCCGGCGTTTGATTTCCACCGCGTCCGCAGACTCAAGGAACAATTCGACCGCTTCTTTGAGATTGGTTGTCGCCCCCTCAATCGTCGCTCCCTGGCTGGCCACGTCCAGTTCGGGGCAGAGCGCCACATATAGGTCGCCCTCTTTTTCGACAATTGCCGTATAGCTGTTCTTCGCCATGGATCTGTCACCTCTCAGTTCAGAGCCTGCAATCGCTGTGGCAGTATAGCCAGCCCCTTATGAGTTGTCACTGCAAGCTTGACCCGGTTCATCTGGTTTCTCTGGTTTGTCTCGTTTATTTGGTTGAACCAGACAGACCAGATGAACCAGATCAACTCGTCCCACTCCTCTTGCCAGCCACGCGCCTCTGTCTCAGACGTGCCTGCCATCGATTTTCTGCTGTGCCTAAATAGTTTTTCCACAGCCTGGTAGTCTCTCTTCTCTGTAGCGTCTTGCGACAGTAACCAGATTCTCGGCGGGGTCTTTCTCGCCAGTTGCGGCGATCTGTCGGCGTCGCCTCCTGGCCCTCTCTCCTAACACATTGTTTGTGTGGAGGTTTGGCCGCGCACATTCTGTCGATCTGATGAATTCCGAACAATCAACAGATCAACAGGTCAACAGATTCCGGAATTGCTTCACGAACGACGTGCGAGGAGGGCGACATGAAACTCACAGCCGCATACCATGGCGGGGCTCGCCACGACATTATCAGCGGTGCTCACCGAGTGGTGACCGATCAGCCGGTCGAAGATGCCGGGCAGGATGCCGGCATGAGTCCTGTCGAACTCTTCGTCGGTTCACTAGCCAGTTGTGTGGGTTATTTCGTGGGTCGCTACTGCGACCGCCCATCAGATCTCGACCAAAGGGTTGAGCGTCGAGGCGGAATGGACCATGGCGGAACAGCCGCATCGGGTGGGCCAGATCACACTTGCGATTCACTTGCCGCATCGCGTCACGGCCGAACAAAGCGAGCGGCTCCTCAAGGTGGCGCATGGCTGCACCGTGCATCAATCCCTCGCGGTGCCTGCCGGTGTGGCGATCGAACTCAATCCCCATCACCGTGAGGAGAAACCATCGTGAAAGAAGAACCGACATCCCGGTCTCTGTCGCGGCGGACCTTGCCGAAAGGGGTCAACCATGGACTGGGCGTTACACTCGCGCTGGGCCACGTGAACCGGCGCGGATGTGATGAAACGGCTTGCTGCACCGATGGTTGGCGGTGTGGCCTCAGCGATGTTGTTGACGCTGATCGTCATTGCCGCGATCTCTGCCATCTGGCGCTGGCAGACACAGGTGAAGAAAGTGGATTTCCAAGGAAGAATTCAAAAGGGGGACATTGAACGTAGAGACCAACAACCAAACGGGAGGAAGACTACCATGAAAACACCAATAAATGCGGTG
>JACQHN010000073.1 GCA_016199015.1 Nitrospira defluvii | reverse complement strand
CGCGATTTCACGCTGAACAGCCTCACGAACGCAATTCGCGAGATCATCGCCAGTTTCCCTGTTTACCGGACCTATGTCACGGATGGTCCCGAGCCTCTGCTGGATCGAGACCGTGCCTACATCCGTCTGGCCGTGGCGAGGGCCAAGCGAAGAAACCCAGCGCTCAGCGGTCTTGTGTTCGACTTTGTTCGGTCCCTGCTGCTGAAGGAATGGGATGAACGGACCCAGCAGGATCGTCGGGACCAGCTCCGGTTCGTGATGAAGTTCCAGCAGATGACCAGCCCCGTGACCGCGAAGGGGGTCGAAGACACGGCCTTTTACATCTACAACCGGCTGGTGTCGTTAAATGAGGTCGGGGGAGATCCCCAACGATTCGGCGTGCCGCTTGCGACCTTCCACAAGCGCATGCGGGAGCGTCAGGCCTACTGGCCGTCCTCTCTCTCGGCCACGTCCACGCACGACACCAAACGGAGCGAAGATGCGCGGGCGCGCATCAACGTGCTTTCAGAAATTCCACGAGAGTGGAAGGCGCATGTGACCCGTTGGGCGAAATTCAACAAGAAACATACAGCCGACGTGGAGGGGCAACTCGTCCCTGATCGAAACGAAGAGTATCTGCTTTACCAAACGCTCGTCGGAATCTGGCCCCTCACGTCACTCGACGACGCGCAATACCGCGCGTTCTGCGACCGGATCCAAGAGTACATGAGCAAGGCGTTGAAAGAAGCCAAGGTCCATACCAGTTGGGTTAATCAGGACCTAGCCTACGAAGGGGCAGTGCGGCAATTTGTCGAGTCGATCCTCGATCGGACCAAGCCCAATCCCTTTCTTGACGACTTCCTACCATTTCAAGAGCGGATCGCCCATGCCGGCATGTGGAATTCACTGTCTCAGGTCGTGCTGAAGATTACGGCTCCCGGCATCCCCGATTTCTATCAGGGCTCCGAACTTTGGGACTTCAGTGTCGTGGACCCGGATAACCGTCGGCCGGTTGACTATGCGATCCGGGCCTCCATGCTGGCCGATCTCCAGCGCGCTCGCGCGGAGTGCGGGCCGGACCCTCGCCGACTGGTTCATGCCCTCCTCGATCAACGCACGGATGGAAGAATCAAACTGTACACGACCATGACGGCCCTGAACTATCGACTGGCTAACCAGGCGCTCTTTCAAAACGGAGAGTGCATCCCCCTCGATTGTCACGGAAGCAAGCAAGACCATGTCTGCGCCTTCGCCCGCCTTCACGGAGAACAGGCGGCCGTCACCGTCGTGCCGCGACTCGTGGCTTCGCTGACCGATGATCCGAAGCGGCCACCGGTCGGATCAGACACATGGGGGGATACCTGGGTGATCGTACCTTCCTGGCGGGCCGGTTCTCCGTACCGCAATCTCTTCACCGGAGAGACTATGTCGTCTCAGACCATAGGGGAGCGCCAGATGTTGTCGGTGGCGGAAGTGTTGCGGGAATGTCCTGTCGCCCTGTGGGAACGTCTGACATGAATCACCGAGACAGGCGAGCAAGCAGTCCTCTACGCTTCGTGAGTTGCATGGAGCTCCGAGAAGTCTTGGCGAGGGAAGCGATGGACGAACAACGATTGTTGGAACTCATCGAGGAGGTACCCGGAGACAGCATCTATTACCACACCCACAGTTACTACCTCCGGCATCCCTATGCCCCAGGGACCGTTCCCGAATGACTTTGCGACGTGGATCATACTCTATGCCCAGGATCGATTGCTCGGCGAGCGTCTGGCCAATGAGCAGGAGTGGGAGTTCCTCACACGAACCATGCAGGCCAAGTGCAAGGCCTTCGGAACCACGATGGAGGCGGAGGGACAGGTGGGGACGATCAGTGTGAAGTAACCAGTATGCGCGCTCACTGGTGCCGCTTGTGGATCGTGATGTGATTCCCGTCCGGATCCTCAATGACCGCCATCCGGCAGACGGGCGTGTCAAATGTTTCGGTGACGAACGGCACGGCCCGCTCCTTCATCTTGTGGACAAACGCATCGAGATCCGACACCTCAAACGCCACGACGGCTCCTTTTGCGCCAGGGGTATGTCCCATGTCCGTGGTGGTAATGGCAAAGGTCGAATCACCGAAGGCATACTCCACCCACACGTCTCGGTAGTTGTCGCTCACCGGCAAGCCAAGTACATGTTCATAGAAGGCTCTGGACCGTGCCATATCGGAGACGGGATAGACGGTGAATGCCATGGACGTAATCATGGTGGGAGTTCTCTCATGCCGACAATCACCGGAGGGTTTTCGCCTGGCGGGTTACACCGGATGAGCTTGGCTCAAGATTTCCCGCTCGGCCTCAAGCCAATCGTCCAGCGCACAACCGTGCCGGTATCCCTGCTCCGCATAGCGCTCGTAGGCACGCTTGGCAATCAGCGCGTTGAGGTCATCGGATGCCGACAGCGGCGGGGCTTGGGACGGGGCTGCCGATCTCGAAGGCTTCGCCGGTGTGCTGGTGGAGATTCGTCGCTTGGGTCCTTTGCCTTCTTGCGAGGGTGAGGTCAACATGGGTCACTCCTTCCATCATGGTTACAGGGTAGGGGCACGGCTGACACCGACGAGAGGACGCGGTGCGAAAGGGCGGTCGAGACATTCCAGCGGAAATGCGGGGGTGCGACCAATTCGACGCAGGGTCTCCGCGACCCTGGCCGGTTTGCCCCAGTCACACCAGAGGACGTGTTGAAGTTCAATGACCACTGTGGATTCGGACGCCCGTTGGAACAGGGCGGTCGATAAATTGTACGCCGGCATGTCTTCGTAGATGGCCTCGAGGACATCGGTTTCCTGCGGCTGTCCGATGGCGCGTCTGAGCTGCTCAAAGCGCAGCATCAGGTCCGGGAAACAACGCGTTCCGAGCTGCCACAGCAACTCCGCACGGGCGGCAAACACAAACGTATTCCACAATGCGCCATGGCGCAGGGCTTCGTCGGCCTGGGCCGGGTTGGGTTTTTCCATAAATGAATCGACCCTGTGCACCGGCTCTTCGCCGCTGGAATAGAGCGGTTCGCCTGGCAGGATCCATCCATACTCCATTTCGAGTCGATCCGGTCGGACTCCCAGCAGGACCAGACGATCAGGCAGCCCCTGAGCCACCTCGGCGATACGGCGCACGGCCTTCAAAAAGCGGTGCTCGGGATGTACGAAGTGATCGGACGGAAAGATGAGGACCGTCGCCTGGGGGGCTCGGGCATGGATATAGGTCAATGGCAGGAAGACCCCGGCGGCCGTCTCGCAGTTGCGTGGTTGGTAGATGACCTGTCCGACGGTTCGCCCCTGGGGTTGTGTCAGGATTTCTCGGCGATGATCCCGTCCCACCACAGCGACGATCCGTCCAGGGTCCGTCACCATGGCCGCGCGATCCACCGTATGTTGGAACATCGAGCGGGATCCGACGAAGGTACAGTACTGTTTGGGCCGGTGGCAGCCGAGCCAGCGATGGACGAGCGGCTGCATCCTGGTCCCCTCGCCGCCGGCGAGGACGATCGTCCAGTGGGAAGAGGACGGGTGCTTCTGATTCATCACGTCTCTTCGGCTAGGGTCGGTAGTCGGGGAGTGGAGGTGTGCTCGATCCTATTCATGCCGCTCTGCAGGTGACGGAACATTTTCCGTTCGATGGAACCAGTCGGAGGCGACCTGAAGAGGAGGTCTGATGGTTCGACTTCCGATTGTCCGAAACTTGCAATTCATCACCTTCTGACTTAGGCGTCGGTAAGAGCAAGAGGGACGCCAAGGGAAGCGAGGGGGCTTCGGAGGCAGCATCTACGCATAAACGCACAAGACTCCCTGAGACCTGTTTCAATGATGCGGCAGAGGTTTGGGGAACTCCGCTACAGCACCGATCGCAAGGCTGTAGAGAAAAGTCCCAGGTCATCATTATGGATGAGAATGCCACGTTCGGGAAAGAAACGGTGCTGTGGGAAGGGTATGCAGCTCGGAGCCAATTCATCTGGCTCTACCTGGTCGTGGCGATGATGATGATTCGGGTTGCAGTTCTTGTGAGGTCGGCCATGTCGGGATGGGGTGGCTGGCTGGTCGGCGCGATCACATTGTTAGGAACAGCCGCGACATTGCGCAGGTGGGGCCGGTATGTCGTGACAAGCAGGCGAGTCGTGCTCCGGAACGGCTGGACAGGGCACGACATTCAATCGATCGATTACCCGGAGATCCGCAAGGTCTCAGTCAAACAGGGGTTGCTTGATGATCTGATGGGGATCGGGACCGTCGTCATTCAATCCAGGCAGGACGACATGGTCATCCACTTCCGTGGCGTGCTCGATGCAGAGGAGGTGAAACAACGAATTCAGGCCGCATTGGTGAGGCGTCCGGCATGAGGAATGATCGGGGAGACCTATGCAGCTCGCATTGACCGGCGATGTGATGCTCGGACGGGTGGTGGATCAAGAGATGATCCGGAACATGTCCGTCCGACCCGAGGTCCTCTGGGGCGATGTGCTCCCCATCCTGCTCGCGGCGGACCTCCGGGTTATCAACCTGGAATGCGTGATCAGCGCGCGCGGACGAGAGTGGCGTCCGCAGTCGAAAGCGTTTCATTTCCGCGCCCATCCCAGAGCGATTGAGTTTCTCAAGGTGGCCGGCATCGACGCGGTG
>JACQHN010000092.1 GCA_016199015.1 Nitrospira defluvii | reverse complement strand
GAGCCCGAGCCCGGTCCCCTTTCCGGGCTCCTTCGTGGTGAAAAACGGGTCAAAAATCATCGGCAAGATAGACGGTGGAATGCCGGGACCGTTGTCCGCAATAGTGACATCAATCCATCCTTCATCCTGCGCGGTGGCCAGCGTCAAGCGGCCGGTTCCGCCCATCGCCTGGGCCGCGTTGCTGATCAAATTGACGAACACCTGATCGATCTCGCCTTTGCGCGCCCGGAGAAACGCGAGGGCCTTGAATTGAGTGACGACTTCCACATAGCCGAAGTGGGGCCCTCGCCGGACCATCTTGACCGCTTCCATCAGACGCTCCGCCACATCGACCTCCGTCTCTCCATCACGACCGGCTGAGCGGGCATAACTGGCAAAATCCCGGACGACGGTGGACACATGGCGGGCATAGTTCACGATATCGGCGGCGAATTCCCTGACCTTGCCGGGATCCTCTTCTTCTTGGATCAACTCGGCCATGCTGAGAATGGCCTGGGCCGGGTTATTGATCTCATGCGCCATGCCGGACACCATCGTGCCGAGGCTAGAGAGTTTTTCGGCCTGAATGAGTTGATCCTGGAGCTGTTTTTCTTCTGTGATATCCCAGAGCACGATGCCCAGCTGATATTGGGCTCTCTCAGGATCGGCCACAGGAAAGAATCGATAGCGATAGACCCGCTTGGCGACTTCACATTCACGTTCCGACAGTCCCCGCGCCGATTCTCTCGACAGGCCGATCCATTCCTGCACCAGGCGTTGAGTGGCCGGCTCGGATAGGGCAAGGTATTCGGAGAGGGAACGGCCGGTCAGAGATTCCCCGGCTTGGGAGAAGTAGTGATGGGCCAAGTCGTTCGCATACTCAACGCGCAAGTCGCGCCCGCAGAGGAGAATGGCGCCGGGTAAACTCGCCAGCAGGCTTTGCGTCATGTCATGGCTGGCGCGCAAGGCCTGTCCGGCATGCGCTCGTTCCATGAATTGTCCGATCTTCATGCCCGTGTCGGCCATGATCTGGATGAGGTTGTGATCAGTGGGGCGAGTAGCGCCCGAAAACAGTTCCAACACGCCATGGATCACGCCTCCGGTGCGGATGGGAATGACGCAGGCTCCATGGATACCCAGGCGCGAGGCAGTCGGGGCGCGGGTGAACTGAGGGTGCGCCAACGCATCCGGAACCCAGAGCGGGAGTTTCGTGGTCCAGGCGACTCCAGGAAAATCGATGCCGGGCGGGAATTCGCTCTTGCCACACAAGGTGACGAAATCGTCCCACCGGTGAGTAGGGCGGACCCATGATCCCTCGCAAGTCAGCGTCTCACCTGTAAAAGAGTGGTGCCAGAAGAGCGCCATGTCCCAGGGCCCCATCTCGCTGACCACTCGAAGGAGTTGCGGAATAGCCTCTTCGATCGTGCCGGCCTGAGCGAGGATATGACTGATGGAGAGCTGCGCCTGCTGCAGACTTTCCTGCCGTTTGTGTTCGGTGATGTCCTGAAACACAACCACGACGCCGACCACTCGATCCTGTTCTCGGATGGGACTCGTGGTGTAATGAACCGGAAATGGAGCACCATCTTTTCTCCAAAAGGTATCATTCTGAATGCGGTGAATGGCTCCGTCGCGGAGGGACGAGTGCAGAGAGAAAGGGTCAGAGGTGTGCTGGGAGCCGGGTGCGTCAGATCGGTAGAGCAGAGGCGCCATGGCCTTGCCGATCAGCTCTGCAGAATTCCAGCCGAGCATGCGCGCGCCGGTCGCATTGACGAAGGTGGCGCATCCTTGTAGGTCGAGGCCAAAGATGCCCTCTCCGGCGCTGTCGAGAATCAGGGCATTCTGATGGCTCAGCCTGACGACTGATTCTTCGGCCCCCTTGCGCCGGGTAATGTCTCGAATGATCTCGCTGAAGAAAAGCCCTTCCTTCGCATGCCAGGAAGCCAGGGACAGTTCGATCGGGAATTCTTGGCCGGTGTTTGTGAGGCCCACCAATTCAACCGCTGTGCCGATCAGCTTCGACGCTCCACCTTGCGCGAGGCGCATAATGCCGGCGCTGTGAGCCGATCGGAATCGTTCCGGCATCAACATGGTCAGAGGCTGTCCCAGGGCCTCGCGCTTGCTGTGCCCGAACATCCGTTCCGCCGCGCCGTTCCACCAAATGATATGGCCGCTTTGATCGGCGAGCACGATGGCATCGGCTGCCGATTCCACTAAGGCTCGAAACCGTTCTTCACTGGCACGCAGGGCCTGCTCCACGTGCTCGGCCCGGACGGCCAGTCCCTTCACCGAGACGGCGCGGCGGAGAATAGCTTTCAACTCTTGGGAGTTATAGGGTTTTGTGAGGTAGGCGAACGCGCCTTTGGTCAGAGAACCGATCGTGTTTTCAGGCGTGGCATTCCCCGTCAGAATGATAATAGGAAGGGAGGGGTCCAGCTCCATCATCACCTTGAGGACGGATAGTCCATTCAGGTCCGGCAATTGGATGTCGAGGAGTGCGGCACCGTATTGTTGGCGCTTGGCATGCTGCAACGCTTCGTTGCCGGTGGCGGCGCTCTGGACTACATAGCCCTCGTGAGACAACATGTCGCTGAGCGACTCGCGGATATCGGGATCGTCATCGACAATGAGAATGGATGTTTGCACAGCGCTGCTAGTCTGTTTCTGGGTGAAGGTTGTTGTCTTGACTGAGCGCAATACGCATGCCGCGCCCTCGAACGTGAAGCGCATGGGAGCGGATCGAGCAACCTATTGATTCTGCGTACGTTTCTTGTCGTGTTCGTTTGGCTCAGATGTGGAGGAAGGAAGCGGGTCTGTTCAAATGAATGCGTGCATTATCGGATCAGATACAGTGTGGGCGGGTGATGTCGCATGAGCGGTGGAAAGTGAGCTTATTGTTTCGGTGGCGGCGCAGGTTCGATCGGCAAGGTGAAAAAAAACTGCGTGCCGACGCCCAGCCGGCTCTCGACCCACATCTGCCCTCCATGGAGACTCACGAGACTTTTCGTGATGAAGAGGCCGAGTTGGGCGCCTTGAGAGGTCGGCACGGCCGATTCCACTTTGGAAAACTCGTTGAACACTTTGGGTAACTCGTGAGGGGCAATTCCACAGCCAGTGTCGGAGACCGCAATTTGGACAAACCCTCCGTCTCGGGCGTCACAGGTGACCGAGACGCGTCCGGACTTGGGCGTAAACTTAATGGCGTTGCCGACAAGATTCCAGAGGATCTGTTCGAGTTTGTCGCGATCGGCGTGAACCGTGAGTGCCTGATCACAGGGTGTCACTTCCAGCACCATGGACTTCTCCGCGGCGAGTGTCTGGAAACTTTCCACCACGTCTCTCACGAACTCGCCGATGCGTAGCGGTTCGGGTTTGATGTCGATCCGCCCGACATCGAGCCGGGACCAGTCCAGCAGTTGGTTGATGATCCGCGTCAGACGATCCACGTTATGTTTGATGCGCTGCAGATAGTGCTCTTGCCGATCGGAGAGTTGCCCGGTCAGCCCATCCAGCATGTTCTCGACGAATCCTTTGATGGAGGTCATCGGCGTGCGAAGTTCATGCGACGCGACAGACACGAATTTCGAGCGCCGTCGATCATGCTCCTGAAGACGCTCGTTCGCCGTCTGCAGCTCGTAGGTCCGGTCCTGCACACGTCGTTCGAGGTGTTCCGTCAAGGTAGCCAGTTCGGTATAGGCGCGCGCATTGTCCACGGCCACCGCCACGTGGCTGGCAATGGTCACCAGGAGATCCAGGTCCTCCTGGGTGCAGGGCAGAGTTCCGCGATCGGCGCCGAGGTAGCCGAGAATCCGTTGCTGACTGCTGCGGAGCGGCACTCCGACGAATGAGAAAATGCCCATGTGACGAAGCAGCGGCAGCACCGCGGGTGAGATGCGATCGGCGACCGTATCCAGGTTCGACACCACCAGTGGTTTGCCGTGGATCAATAAGTCCGCGGCAATGCCGCCGTCATCGCGCACCGGGATGACCAATTGTCGGACGGTCACTTCGTCTTCAGGGCGCATGCCGAAGACCTGTCCCACGGTCGCAATGCCGCGCTCACTATCCCACAGGAACAGGATCATCCGAACGAATCCTAAATTTTGGCTGAGTAACTGCAAGACCGTCGACAGGAGCCGCTCAAGGTCCAGCGTGGATGTGATCGCGGCGCTGGATTGATTCAATGTCGTCAATTGCGTGACATGTTTCCGGATCGTTTCAAGGTTGGTGGAGATCGCCTGGTTGCGTTCCAGGAGCGATTTGGTCATGAGATTGAAGAGCGCGGTCAATTGGCCCACCTCGTCCTGCGTCGTGGGCACGACAAAGGTGGAAAGATCGCCCTCGCCGACTTTGCGCGCGCCTGCGGCGAGATTGTGCAAGGGGGTAATGATTCGACGAGCCAGGAGACTCGTGAACAGAATGCCGGTCGCGATAATACCCAAGGTGAGTAGCAGAAAGTTTCGCAGGACCTTCGCCAGCTCGCGTTGCATCGGCACCTCGGTCAGACCAATTTGCACGATCCCGAAGGCTTGGGGGGTCGGTTGAGACGCTCGCGTTTTCCGGGTCTCTTCATCCTGGAGCGCCAGCGCTTCCAGGCGAGATTCAGACCGTTTCAAAACAGGGATGGCAAAATCGAAGAAGGTCTCCTCACGAATGCCGGATGCCGAGAGGAACAGGGGCGAATCTTGTCCCTGGATGGGAATACTGCCTGTTCCGCTGAGTCGCAGTCGCGTGACGGTGGGTTCCGAGCCGGGCGTCTTGATCAGCGATTCTGCGATGTCGGGACGCGGGTAGAGGGGCTGCTCGGCCGATCGCACGGCGCCGAAGGGGTTGTCGAGTTTGCCTTTGCTTTTTGCTGCGAGGACCTGGCCGTCGGCGCCTGTGATCATGGCGTAGACCACCTCATCGACTCCCATCACCCCATCGATGAACTGTTCCAGAATGACGCGCTCCTCGATGATGATCCCATAGCGCATGTTGTGAGCGAGGTTCTTGACCAGGATGGTTCCCAGGTCCCTTACACGCTCGGTCATCGCGAGGCGCTTGCTGTGTATGAAGTACCAACTCATTCCCGAGCAGGTCAGGATGATGATCAAACTGAAAAACACCACGAATTTCGTCCGGAGACTGATAAACCGTCCCAGACCGGATCGAGAGAATGGCGATATTTTCTTATGGGAAGTAGGGTCTCTCACGATGGGTCCTTTCATCAATAGACCTCGTCGGCTTTACTCTCGAGGTCCTTGGGGATCTCGATCTCAAGGAACTTTGCAGTCTTGAGATTCAGGCTCATCTCAATGCGGTCTGGGTGCAAGGGTCTCATGGGCAGCGAGACCTGGCCGTCGATGATCTTGCGGGCGAGTTGACCGGCCTGGCGCCCGATATCGCCGTAGTTGACGGACAGGCACAGAAAGGCCCCGCTTCTCGCAAACTCACGGGAGAACCCGATGACCGGTACGCGTTCTTCCAACGCCGTATTCAAGATAAAGCGTAGGGACTCATCGGTCAGAACCGTGGAGTCGGGGACGAGCCACAACGCGCCCACCGAAGGCAGCAACGAGCGCAGCGCGCTGGGGACATCCCGCTCATTGGTGACTTGAGTCGGGATGAGTTCAATCCCGTTCGATTTGAGCAAGCGCTTGGACTCCTCAATGAGGGCGGCCGTCTTGGACGGATCGTAGAGGGTACCGAGGCGTTTGAGATTGGGCAGCACGGCCCGAATCGTCGCCAGTTGCCGTTCAATAGGCACCTCCAAGAGAATGCCGGTCATGTTCGGGGTGTTGAGCCCATACTTGGCCGGATCCAATACCATGGAATAGACCACCGGGATATCGACGATCTCGAGTTGTGCCGCCTTCGCCGCTTTCAACCCGACGGCGAACACGAGGGCCGGGTCGGCTGCGCGGATCTTGCGTGCCAATTTCAGGCCCTTCTCCAAATCTCCCTGCAAATCGTACTCAGAAAGCACGACCCCGCTCGGCAGAGTGGCTTTGAACCCGCTCAGCGCCTGGTTATAGGCGGCGATGTCAGATGATTTCAGAATGACGATGTCCGTCGCCGAGGCCAGGGCAGGGCAGAGCAGCAGCCAGAGGAGCATGGCCATGCTCCTTTGCAGCCATCGGCGCAGCTGCCCAGTAAAGGGTAGCATGAACGCCGGTTGTATCCGCACGAGTGTCACAATCTACGTCCTCGCTGAACCCGCCGACCTCATGTGAAGTGGCTGAATCATGCCGGCCTAGATAGGTCCCTTCGTTTCGTGAACGATGCCCAGCACACGCGTGGCGATTCCCTCCGCATCTCGATAGATCCGACCGGTCCAGGCCAGCCAATGCAAGGCGCCATCGGGCCACACGACGCGATGCCTGATGTTGACGGAAGCCTGGTCGCGTAGACTCTGATCGATGCTCGCCATGACCGCGCCGCGATCTTCCAGATACATGGCATCGATGTAGGCGTCGTAGGTGCCAAGGAAAGAACCGGCAGCCAGGCCGAACAGCGCTTCGACGCCGGCGGAAGAATAGAGGTGGCCTGACCGCACGTCCCAATCCAAGATGCCGACCTCCGAGGCGATGAGGGCCATGCGTAACCGCTCTTCGCTGAGGCGCAGCTGCTCTTCCGCCCGGTTGCGATCCGTGATGCATTGTAGAGAGCCCGCCATGCGGACGGCGTGGCCTTGCTCATCCCGCTGCACGACTTCAGCACGCGCGTGAAACCATCGATACTCGCCTTGCTTGGTCAGCAGGCGATATTCGACGTCGTATTGGGAGGTGCTCGCTTCGAGGCAGGCGGCCAGCCGTTGGAAGACGCGGTCTCGATCTTCAGGGTGCAACCGGGACGTCCAGCTTTCGAGGATGTCGGGGAACTCCGCTTCGCTGTAGCCCAGCATCTCGCGCACGCGCGGAGACCACCAGACCGGTGTAAACGGCGAGTGCCAGGGTTGTCCCGGGAGCACATGGCCGTCCCAAAATCCGTCGTTGGACCCGCGGATGACATATTTCAGCCGTTCTTCGCTGGCGCGCAGCGATTCCTGGACCTGTTTGTAGTCGGTGATGTCTTCGGCGAAGCCCACGATGCGATAGATCGCCCCAGAGGTGTCGCGGATCGGGAAGGCGCGATCCCAGATCCATCGCAGTGACCCATCGGGGCGCAGGATCCGATATTCTTCGTCGTAGGCGCCCAGGCTCTGGCGATTCACGGCGGCGTCCTGTATCCGGTGCCGGTCGTCGGGATGGATGGCCTCCATCCACGATTGGGGCGAGGCGTACAGACTTTCGCAGGAACGCCCCCACACGGCTTCGTAGCCCGGACTGATATAGATCATCCGATGCTTCGTCGGATCGGTGATCCAGAACACTTCCTTGATGTGTTCAGCCAACTGACGAAACCGTTCCTGGCTCTCCTCGACGGCGCGTTCGGCTTCCTTGCGTTCGGTGATGTCGCGGAACACCACGACGGCCACGACGCCCTTCTCCACAATCGGTGTGCTGACGTATTCCACAGGCACGCTGGTGCCGTCTTTGCGCCAGAAGACGTCGGTGGCGACGCGATGAACTAAGCCGTCGTGCAGCGCCGCATAGATCGGGCAGTCCTCGGCCGGGTAGGGGCTTCCGTCTGGCCGTGAGTGATGGAGCCGCGCATGCATCGGCTGTTCGAGTAGCTCGGAGGGTTCGTATTCGAGCAGCCGGGCGGCGATCGGATTGACGAACGTCGTCAATCCGGCGGCATCCAACCCGTAGATGCCCTCGCCTGCTTGCGTGAGAATGACTTCGTGCAGATGGCGGAGGCGGTCGAGAATTTCTTCTGCCAGACGGCGTTGGGTAATGTCGCGAATGATGCCGCTGTAGAAGACCGCATCGTCGGTCTTCCAGGTCGCGAGCGACAGTTCAATCGGAAACTCGCTGCCGTCCTTGCGCAATCCCTCCAGTTCCACCAGACGGCCGATGAGCCGGGATTGGCCTGTTTCGGTGATACGTGCGAGGCCGCGCTCATGGGCTGCGCGATGGCGCAACGGCATCAACATGGTCAGTGGACGCCCGCGGACTTCCTCGTTGGTATATCCAAACAGGCGGGACGCGGCCCGGTTCCATGAGATGATGCTGCCGTTGTGATCCGCTAGGACGATAGAGTCGGTCGCCGCTTCGACCAGCGACCGGAACCGCTCTTCGCTTTCCGAGAGCGCGTGTTCGGCATGCTCGGCTTTGGCGGCCAAGGCCTGGAGGCCGACCGCACGTTGCAGGACGGCTCGTAATTCATCTCTATTGTAGGGTTTCGTGAGGTAGGCGAAGGCCCCTTGTGTCAGCGACCCGACCGTGCGATCGGCACTGGTATAGGCCGTGAGGATGATCACCGGCAACTGCGGTCGCAGCTCCTGCAGCGTGCGGAGCACCGAGGAACCATCTCCGTCCGGCAGCCCTAGATCCAACAGCACGACGTTGTACTGGTGCTCGTGCGCCTGCGAGAGGGCCTCGGCGCAGGTGCCGGCCACGCTGACCTGGTAACCTTCGTGATCGAGGAAATCTTGCAATCCGAGGACGATGTCCGGTTCGTCGTCCACGACGAGAACAGTATGG
>JACQHN010000091.1 GCA_016199015.1 Nitrospira defluvii | reverse complement strand
GAGCCGCGAGGGAGGGAGGCATCCTTGAACAGGATGTTGACCGACTGAGCGGCGAGCCCGCCCGCCGTCAGGCTTGTCGTAGCGGCGTATCGGCGGTTGTAGTAGAAGTCTTCGTGAATAATGCGGGTTAGCTATTGCCCAGGTAGGTGAGCACCGCTTCAACCCGACCGCTCACCTTCAGCTTTTGATAGATGTGGTGAAGATGGGTTTTGACGGTATCGAGAGAGACGCACAGTTGATCGGCGATGTCTTTGTTGCTGCCTCCGGCCGCCGCGCAGGCCAGGATTTCCCGCTCGCGATCGGTCAACATGGGCAACCCACGGACGCCGGACTCGTCCTGTTTATTCACCAGTGCCACCGCCTTCTTGGCAAACCCGTCGGGCATGAAGGCCGACCGCACCGGTTCGCCCTTGAAGGTGGCACGAATGATCCGGAGGAACTCCTGATGGTCCGCATCCTTGAGGATGTACCCGCAAGCTCCTGCTTGCACGGCTGCCACGATGCGGGCATCGTCGTCATGCACCGAAAGCATCAGCACCTTGCTGTCCGGCACGCAACTCCGGATCAACCGCGTGGCGGTGATGCCATCCAATCTGGGCATGTCCACATCCATCAGCACGATGCTTGGCTTGCGTTCCACCGCAAGGTCGAAGGCTTGCCGACCGTCCATCGCCTCTCCGACCACGACGAGGTCCCGCTCGTGCTCAAGCAACATGCGCAAGCTCTGCCGGAACAACCGTTGATCTTCGGCGATCAAGATGGTGATGGGCATAGCTGTTCCTGTCTGACCGGCAACGCGACCGTAAACATCGCGCCGCCCTCCGGGCGATTTCCTGCCTTGATGTGTCCGCCGTGGGCTTCGACCACCAGGTGACAAAAGTGCAACCCGAGGCCGCGACCGATCCGATAGTCCTGCCCGTCTTTCTTTTTGAAGAACATTTCAAACAGATGCGGCAAGTCCTCCGGCGCGATCCCCGGCCCTTCGTCCTCAATGTGAATGGTCACCATCGGACAGTGAGACGGCTCCGCGCGATCGTCCCTCTGCTCAACCTGCGTGTTATCGATCTGCACGGCAATCAGAATCGCGCCCTGTGGCGGTGAGTACTTCAGCGCATTGTGAATGAGGTTGATCAGCACCCGTTGCAATCGCCGCCCATCTCCCATGATCCACACCTCGTCGGCAGGAATCTGCACCAGGAACCGCACCTCCTGCGCCGCGGCCTCAGAGCGAAACAGCTGCATCACCTCCCTCAGCAACAGACCCGGCGAGACCGGTGAGGTGCTGAGCGGAAGACCGGAATAGTTTTCCTGGTAGACGTCCAACATGTCATTGATCATGCCCAGCAGCAGGTCGGTGGTGAAGCGCAGATCCTCGAGGCAGCGACGTGGCTGGGCCTGTTCCATCTCCGGACATCGGCCCAGCCACTCCAGCGTCTTCTTGATCCCGGCCAGCGGATTCCGGATGTCGTGGGCGAACATCGAGGCAAATTGGCTCAAGGACGCCAATCGCTCGGATCGGAGCAACTGGCGCTCAAGCTCCTTCTGCTCGGTGAGGTCGCTGAGTTGGATCATGATCGATTCAATGCGGCCGGATTTCTTGACCGGCACGAAATCGATCTCCATCGTCAACTCGCCGGCCGGCGTCGGCACCCGCATCATCCCCGCCGGCACATCCGCGCCGCTCTGCAGCACCAGCTTTAGCTGCTCCAACAGGCGTGGCCGCTCGGATTCAGCCACGAGGTCGGAAACCGGATGATGGACGATGGCGGCTGCTGGCCGCCCCAGCATGACCTCGCCGCGGCGATTGATATCTTGGATGGCGCCGGCGGGATCAACCAGAATTTTGCTATCGACCGAGTGGTTCCACAGGAGACGATAATGTTCCTCGGAGGTAGCCAGATCGAGATTCGCCTGCTCCAGTCGGCGGACATACTGGGCCTTGGCCCGCGACGCCTGTTCCAATCGTTGAGAGAGGTCATCAAAACTCGCGGCGAGCGCGTCGATCTCCACGATTCCAGAGGGTGGGCACGGCGGCTGAATCGGAAGTGGTTCTGAAGGCCGGGGGCTTCCAAGCAGGTTGACGCGCTGAATCAGCGCGCCGAGGGGACGCACGATCCGTCGCGCCAAGCGCCAGCGCAGCCACACGATAAATCCGATCGCCCCGACCCAGAATGCCGCGAGTTTCCCGACCAGGGCCAGCAGTGGCTCAAACGTCTCCGCCGGATCCTGTTGCATCAGGACATACCACACTCGCGCCTGTACGACCTGCGCAGGCAGGACGACGCGAGCCACACCGATGATGCCCCTTTTGCCGCCATGCGTGTCGCGCTCAGTCTGAAACCATCGTGCGGCGGGGGCATCCTGTTCCCACTGCGCAAGGATGGCCGGGAGCGATGTGTGAAGGCTCGGTTGAAGCATGGAACAAGCGAGCACCGAGCCATCGTCGGACATGAGCATCATGTGACCTGTTCGGCCGATGCGACTCTCCAGGATCGAGGATAGGATTCGATCTGTCCCGATAATCACTTTCAACGCGCCACGCACCGGTTCACCCGGCCCACCAACCGGTACCGCGACCTCCCAATAGCCGCGGCCCTCTTCGTCGACCGTGAACGGACCAGCCCAGGGACGACCCTCCCTAAAAATAGTGGGCCACCAGGGTTGCTGCGCGTAGAAGGTTCGCGTGGAATCACTCGTTGGGCTTCCGACCAATTGCCCGTCCGCCCGCACGATCGCCAGCGAGTGAAAATAGCGATGCTGCTCTTCACGCCACCGCTCGACCTGCAACGCAGCCTGCCCGGCCTGCGAGGTTCCTTCCATGGACGCACGAATGTCCGGAAGGGCACTGAGTCGTTGCATCCATTCAATTTCCTTGGCGAGCAACAACGCCACTTTATCCGCGCTCTGACGGGCTATTTCTTGGAAAGTAATACCGACGGTCGCTTGGAGGGACTGTTTGGCATGCCAGTAGGCATAGGCGAGCCCCACTGTGCCGGAAAGAATCCCTACCGACAGCACAGACAGGGTAATCAATCTCTGCAGACTGACCCGCGGACTCATAGCGGCAGGCCATTAGGAACAACATCGGCTCGACGAGTCCATCCTGCCGGGAGTCACTTCCCTGCTCGGCGGAAGCTCATGGCCGAATCATGGATCAGGTCACGTCATGTCACGCTCCACACATGCTGAACATTTGACTGGCGCTGGCTTCAGCATACAAAATTTCAGCTCCTAAACATAGTCCCCTGCCTTCACGGTTCCTGATTCGAGGACGATGCAATCCAGCCACGCACCATCCTGCTCCCTTTATCGTAACTCCACAATCGTAACTCCGTCGCCTCCCTCGGCGCGATCGCCTGGTCTAAATGTCACGACGTAGGGGGACGCCTTCAAATACTCTCGCAACGCAGCCTTGAGCCGGCCGGTCCCATGCCCGTGAATGATGCGCACAAATGGACTTCCACCCAGGATCGCACGATCGAGCCCGGCCACCACGACATCCAGCGCGTCGTCCGCTGTCTGGCCGCGCACATCGAACGTTTCCTGAATGTCCTCGGGCGCGAGCGTCTGGCTGCCTCGCCTCAGTGGAGCTGCTATCACTTTGGTCGGCTCGCTTCGAGCAGGTTGCACAGAGCGTGCGATCCCCGCTAAACTGGCCACATTGGCCAGGATTTCTCCCTCCCCGACTTTCAGGCGCACCCGTTTTTTACCTTGCGGATTTTCGAGCAGAGTTCCCGTCATACCCAACCCGACGACCTCGACCGCATCGCCGACCGACAGTTGATCCACAGGAATCGGCTCATGCGGTTCACCTACCTCGCGCCTGACTTCCTGCTCAAGTTCGGTCAGCCGGACTTTGGTTTCCTTCGCTTTGAGCAGTTTTTGATCGCGCTTCAGGTCATCGAGCGTGGCTTGGACCGCCGCCCTGGCACGCTGAAATTCTTGGGACAGTTTTTTCTTGAGCCCCTGCCGCTCGTCTCGTTCCGATTCCTGCACGAAGGTCAGCAGTTCCTGGGCTTCCCGCGCGGCCTGTTCGGCGGCCTGCTTCGCCAGACTTGCGGCGGCTATGTCATCGCTCAATCGCCGCTGTTTGTCTTGCAAATCACTCAGCAGGGTCTCCAGCAGGCGATTATCCCCCTGCAGACGCGCACGGGCATCCTGCAGTAGCGCCTGGTCCATCCCCAGACGCCCCGCAATCTCGATCGCCGCGGAGCCGCCCGGTTGCCCAAGGATCAGACGATAGGTGGGCGAGAGTGTGTCCAGATTGAATTCCACGCTCGCGTTGGCAAAGCCCGGCGTCTCTTGCGCCAAACCTTTCACGAGGCTGTAGTGCGTCGTGGCCATCACCTTCACGCCGGCTGCCGCCAGCCGACAGAGCAGCGCGCTCGCCAGCGCAGCGCCTTCGGCCGGATCCGTGGATGTCACCGGCTCATCCAGCAGCACGAGCGCTCGCCCAGGATGCACAGGAATATCCTCCACGTCTGCCTTCGTCCCCGCAGAGATCTCCCGCAGAAGTTGCACCATCTGAGTGATATGGGCAGAAAAACTGGACAGGTCCCGCGCCAGATCCTGCGCATCGCCGATATCGGCATAGACCGACGGAAAGATGGCCATCTCCGACTCGGGCGCACAGGGAAGATGCAGACCGCAGCGGACCATCAGAGAAAACAACCCGAGCAACTTCAACATGACGGTTTTCCCCCCGGTGTTGGGGCCGGAAATGATGAGGACCCGCACGGTCTCATCGAACGCCAGGTCATTCGGCACCACCTGCTCTTTGGTCAGCACGAGAAACGGATGTCGTGCGTGCTTGAGCACAATGCGCCCCTCGTCATTGAGGCGCGGGGGAACTGCGTGCAACTGCTGGCTCAACCCTGCCTTCGCTGAGATGGCATCGAGCTGCCCTAGTAGAGCCACCGCGCCTGCCAGATCATGCGTATGCGGGGTGATCATGGCAGACAGCTCTCGCAGAATTCTCCGTACTTCGCGCTCCACCTCGAGATCCACCACCTTGATGGAATTATTGAGCTCGACGAGTTCGCGGGGCTCCAGAAACACGGTGGCGCCGCTCGCCGACACATCGTGCACGATGCCGGGAATTCTGCCTTGCATGTCGGTCTTAATCGGGACCACGTAGCGCCCTTCGCGTTGCGCGAAATAGTCTTCCTGGAGCACATCCTCATACCGTCGCGAATGGAGAATCTGCTCGAGGCGGTGCCGCATGTGCTGCTTGAGGTCGATGGCACGCTGCATCAGTCGATGCAATTCCGGACTCGCCGACTCCCGCATGAACCCGTCTCGATCGATGGCGGCATGCAGGGCGACTAACAGCCGACGATACTCGCTCACTGGCCCGAACTGTGTGACCATCGCGCCCAGCGTCGGCGCGTCGGCTTGGTGCCGCGACAGATACCGATGAACCTCTTCGATCGACTCCAGTACCAAGGCAATATCGCGCAGCTCATGCACCTCCAAACAGGCTCCCTTGGCCACTCGCCCCAACCATTCAGCCACATTGGGAAATCGAAGCAGAGGAAAGGCATCTGTCTCGGCTTTCAGTCGTATCAGATCGGACGTTTCCTGCTGGCGCACCAAGGCCTGCGTCAGATCTTGCTCCAACCGTAATGACCGGCAGTGCTCCGCGCCGACCGTCGACTGGGCATAGGAAGCCAGGGCCTCCAACAACTTGGCCCATTCCAGAACCTTGGCTGCCTCACGCTGAAGCTTGTCAGATTGCATCACACCCCACTTATCGGTTGACCGTGAGAACGCCAGACTCTACCCGACCTCCTCCACACAGGCAAGGCGAGCAGATGGCTCAGAATATGACGCTCCAGGACGGCAAACATTACAACCGTTCCCTTTTTTTGTATGCTTGACACACAGAAAGTCGGTCAGTACTATCGCCCCAAGCTCACTCTGTTCAACCCGCTTAATTCTTGAGGATTTAGCCCCATGACCACACGGATCGGCATCAACGGATTTGGACGCATCGGCCGCAACGTTCTTCGTGCTTCCCTGGGAGATCCCAGCTTGGAATTTGTCGCCATCAACGATCTCACCGATGCCAAAACATTAGCCTATTTGCTCAAGTACGATTCGGTCCATGGCACACTCAAGGCTTCCGTTGAAGCCAAAGACGACCAGATCCTGATTGACGGACGAGCCATCAAGGTCTTAGCCATCAGAGATCCAAAAGAACTTCCGTGGAAGGCGCTCGGGGTTGATATCGTCGTGGAATCAACCGGGCACTTCACCGACCGAGAGGGAGCAGGCAAGCATCTTTCAGCCGGAGCAAAAACCGTCATCATTTCGGCTCCCGCGAAGGATCCCGATGCCACGGTGGTGCTCGGCGTCAACGAGCAGGTGTACGACGCCAAGGCTCACCATATCGTCTCCAATGCTTCCTGCACCACCAACTGCCTGGCGCCGGTCGCCAAGGTCTTGCTGGACAACTTCGGCATCAAACACGGCGTCATGACGACGATCCATTCCTATACAAACGACCAACAGTTGCTTGATCTCCCTCACAAAGATCTTCGCCGGGCGCGCGCCGCAGGCATGTCGATGATTCCAACCAGCACCGGTGCGGCCAAGGCGCTCCATCTCGTTATCCCTCAGTTGAAGGGGAAACTGGATGGACTGGCCATTCGGGTCCCGACGCCTAATGTCTCGTTGGTGGACCTCACGGTCGAAACCGAAAAAGATTGTGATATTGCCGGGGTCAATGCCGCCTTCAAAAAGGCTGCAGAAGGCCCGATGAAAAATATTCTGGCCTATTCGGAAGCACCCATCGTTTCGATCGATCTGAAAGACGATCCCCATTCCGCCATCGTGGATGCCCCGTTGACGGCGGTCATCGACAAACGACTCGTCAAAGTCACCGCTTGGTATGACAATGAGTGGGGCTATTCCTGCCGCGTGCGGGATCTGATCAAGTACATCGTCGCCCACGCGTCATGAACCGGTCTTAGTGCCAGGCTGTTCTGACATCCGGCACTAGCCGATCCTAAGGATCACCGGTTCTAGATACACAATAGGAGGAGTGAGGATCTGCCATGAATCTTCGGAAACGAATCATTGAGGATGTTCAGCTTCGAGGGAAGCGCGTCATCATTCGTGCCGACTACAACGTCCCGCTCGACGATTCATTGCAGATTACCGACGACACGAGGATCCGATCGACGCTGCCGACCATTAATCGCGCGGTCGATGAGGGAGCCAAGGTCATTCTCTGCTCGCACCTGGGCCGACCGAATGGAAAGTTTGACCCAAAGTTCAGCCTGGCTCCCGTTGCGAAACGCCTCCAACGCCTACTGGGCAAAGAAGTGATCTTTGCTCCGGACTGCATCGGCTCTGCCGTTGAAGGCCTCGTCGCCAAGATGCAGCCTGGCGATGTCATGTTGCTGGAAAATCTCCGTTTCCATGCGGAGGAAGAGAAGAACGACGACGGATTTTCCAAAGCCCTGGCTTCCCTTGCCGATGTCTATATCAATGACGCGTTCGGTGCCGCTCACCGCGCCCACGCCTCAACGGTCGGCATCACGAAATTCATTCCTGAGGCGGCGGCCGGCTATTTGCTGAAAAAAGAAATCGAATACTTGGAAGGGGCCGTGGAAAACCCGGTTCGGCCGTTTGTCGCCATTCTCGGCGGCGCAAAAGTGTCGGGCAAAATCGGGGTGATCGAGAATCTCGGCAAAAAAGTCGACAAGGTCATTATCGGCGGCGGCATGGCGTTTACCTTCTTAAAGGCCATGGGGCTGGAGATCGGCCAATCGCTTGTCGAGAACGATATGCTGGACTTCGCCAAGGGAGTCCAAGACCACGCCTTTGCGAGCGGAGTCAAATTTTATCTTCCGGTGGACTGTGTCGTCGCGGCGAGCCGGGAGCCCGGAGCCGAGACGAAAATCGTCCCGGTTCAGGAGATTCCCAAAGGATGGTACGGATTGGATATCGGCCCCGCCTCCGTCAAACTGTTCTCGGAAGCGGTCCAGGATGCCAAAACCATTCTCTGGAATGGTCCCATGGGCATGTTTGAAGTCGATGCCTTCGCCAGAGGCACCCTCGCCATGGCCCACTCCGTCGCCAACGCATACGCCCTGACCATTGTGGGCGGAGGCGAAACAGCACTCGCCATCCATCGTGCCGGGGAATCCGAAAGCATCTCGTTCATTTCCACCGGTGGTGGGGCCGCGTTGGAGTTACTAGAAGGAAAGATCCTTCCCGGTCTCGCAGCACTCCCCAATCGCACGCCGTAACGACGCCCGACCCGTTCTTCTTCACCGCAACAGAGGGTCTCGTGAGAACTCGCTTCATTGTCGGTAACTGGAAAATGAACAAGACCGCCTCTGAGGCCACGGCGTTCGTTCGCGAACTCGCGCAACAGGTGACAGACCTCGCCGGCATCCAAGTCGGCTTGACCCCACCATTTACCGCTCTGCATGCAGCACGCGAGGCGCTCGGCCCTGCGCCGCGCTTTCTACTCGGTGCGCAAAATCTCTTCTGGGAAGAGAAGGGAGCCTACACCGGCGAAGTGTCTGGCGCGATGCTGAAGGATCTCGGTTGCCAGTTTGTCCTCATCGGTCATTCTGAGCGGCGGCAGCACTTCGGGGACCAAGACACCTGGACCAACAAGAAAGTTCTCGCGGCCATCCGGCATGGTCTCCAGCCGATCCTCTGCGTAGGAGAAACACTCCAAGATCGCGATGCCGACAATACGAACCTTGTTATTCAACGGCAGCTTCGCGCCGGCCTAGCAGGGATCGAGGCGCGGTCGCTCGAAACCATGACGATCGCCTATGAGCCTGTCTGGGCCATTGGGACCGGCCGGGCCGCATCGCCAAAACAAGCCGTACCGGTCCATCGCATGATCCGTCACACCATCGATGAACTCAGCGGATCAGACACAGGCCGCCACGTGCGCGTTCTCTACGGGGGCAGCGTCACGCCGCAGAATATTGCCGACTTTCTCATCTCCGAAGAAATCGACGGCGCGCTCGTGGGCGG
>JACQHN010000090.1 GCA_016199015.1 Nitrospira defluvii | reverse complement strand
GGAAGTAGAAGTAGTAGTGGTCATTCTGACGATCCCTTCGAGGGTGTGGGTATACCCAGTCAAAGGTTCCGCACCGTGTGGCAGATAGGCAACGAATTCCATCGGTCGCTGAATCTTCAAGTCCGCGAGTGCGCCAAGTTCTTGCTCAACGGGTTCCCCGCCGTGCCCTGTTAGGCTAGCGAACGCCAGAATCACGCCCAACGGCTTCCCGAATCTGCCACCATCCTTTGCATTTTTGTTGCTCATGGCGTAAGCCCTCCTTGCTCTAATCCAATCTAACATGAAACAACCCAATGACCAACCACCGGCTGAGAGAGGTACAGTGCCAGAACTCGCTTCGCAGCGCGTGACGGGTCTGGCTTCTTGGTTCGTCGTTCGTGAATCATCGCTCGTCTCTCGTCATTCGCAAACCACCTTCACTCTCTTGCCATAAGCGCTACGCCATTAGAAACCAACAAAATGGGGTCGGGAGTCTTTTTATCAGCCGGTTTTTCGCCACGCGGCAGGTATCCGACGCGGCCATTCAACTCATGCCGAACCAGGGCTCCAGCGTCGGAGATTTTCAGTCTATTGTCAGACCGTAGGCTGGGCTGCCGGCAGCCCGGACAAATGGAAGAGTGCGATGGATGCGGCCGCCGCGGCGTTGAGGGATTCAACCCCCGGTTTCAAGGGAATAGTGAAACGGACCGTCGCGGCCTTGGAAACTGGTTCCGATAATCCCCGACTCTCACTGCCAATGGCAAGGATGGTTCGTGCAGAGATAGTCCGAATCGTCCGGATGGACACACTCCCCTCGCTGGTTCCGGCATCAGCGGCCATGATCACGCAGTCCAGATTCAGAAGTTCTTCCAGATTGGTGTGAGGAAAGATGGGTAAGTGGAAGAGCGCGCCGGCGGTTGCCCGCACAACTTTCGGATTAAAGACATCGACGGAATGGGGCGCCAGCCACAATGCGCTCACGTTGAGTCCCGCTGCGGTTCGAATAATCGTCCCGATGTTCGCCGGGTCCTGAAGCATGTCGCCATAGAGGCCGAGGATCTTCGGTTGCGCAAGCACGGCCAATTGGTTCCAGTTGGGTTGATGAACGATGGCCAGCACACCGGCGGAAGTTTCGACATCAGACAATTGCGCCAACGTGTGCTCCGGACAGCTGTGGAGGGTACAACCGCTACTCAGAATTTGCTGCCTGACTTCCGGCGGTTGTCGATCAAGAAAACTGGGGGCGACTACGAGGCAGACCACTTGCTGAGGAGCCGACTGCAATAATTCAAGGATAGGTTTTGTGCCTTCAAGCACGAACACCCGCTCGCGGTCACGCGTACGCTTCGTCTTGATAACATCCCGTATGTGCGAGAGAAAGTTGCGGGAGACGGTGCGAGGTGAGAAGGTCAACAGTTACCCAGGGTCGGCGACACTATAAGGAGGCCCTGCCAATTCAGCAAGGCCTCCTCGACACATACTTATTTACGTTTCTTGCCGGAAGCGGCTTCCGCAGCTCGAATACGTTGCGCGCGAACTTTCGCCCGCTTCAAAGCCGACAGCTTCCCGCGGGTACGATCGCGCTCGGCTTTCAATCGTTCCAGTTGAGCCCGAAGATGGACGCGTTCTTCTTTATAAATGTTGGCACATTCCGCCGGCGATAGATTGGTCCAGTCTCCGGTTCCACGCGCGCGTTTGATCCGCGCCTCCAGCGACTCCCGTAGCAATCTCTCTCGCATCGACATCAGTGACTGCAAGGCTTCCTGCCGCCGCTGAACTTCTTCCTCTTCGGCCATAATGCCGCGAATGTCGGTTCCTAACATCGGCTGATCCTCCTCACCTCAAGTCTATCCACCAGAGAACCTCATTCTACCCGATTTCGGCGCCTTTGTTCTACCTAGGAGAATGGCGCATAAGGTGTTGATGTTGCAGGCAAGTAATATCATCGTCGCATAAACACCGGCATTGCAGACCCGGAAACGGATACAGTAATATCGGGCATGGCGCACGTTGGAACATTCGTTCGCGCATGGCGAGTCTCGCAAAAGTGTTCCGAGAATGCGCTCGCTGAACGGGCTGGGATCGCAGCCTCACTGTTGCAAGATCTGGAATCAGAACAGACGGATCCCAGCGCATCCATGTTGGAGGCATTGGCCGACGCCCTCAAGATTCCCCTCCCCTGGCTGTTCATCCACCCCTCAGATTTCGATCTCCTCTGTAAGGACGATGATGACGAGCCGCCAGCCCTTTCCAATTTAACCGGAGCCGATCCGGTCCTGGAGAAAATTCTCCTGGCAACCGGGCATGATCGATCACTCTATGTGCTGCTCACCGCACTGTTGCACAGCGGAGATCCCAAGTTACTTCGAGCCGCAGAAGTGAGTTTGCGGAGTCTTGTCAAACAGTCCAAGCAAGCGACGGTGCCCTGGCAATCACGCCCGCCGGGACATTTCGAACCGCCCAGTGATTAACACCGCCTCCACATAGCTCCCGTCACCACAAGTTATCACCTTCGCTCACCAAGCCGGCGATCCCCCTTGGAAGACGCTATCGTTTGAGCAGCGCGCACCAGAAACAGTCCCACAAGGACCAGCGCTCCGAGTCCTGGCCAGCCCCCTAACGGTGGATCAGCAAACAACTGGAATGGGTCTCCCGAAAGGGACGGCCAGAGAGAGCTGAACGCAATCGGAAGGGCCAATAGAATTCCGATCAGCGCCTCACCTGTCACCAATCCGGCGGCGAACAGCAGGCCCCGATCCTCGGTTGGAGAGTCAGGAGACCCATTGCCGGTTCGCACATACTCCGCGAGCAGGCCGCCGAACATGATCGTCGCCGACAGCTTGAGCGGCAAATACATGCCGAGTGCAACTGCTAAGACAGGCAGGCGAAAGACAGCCTTCCGTCGTGTCTGTCGCACATCCAGGCCGATTACGACGACACCCAACAACATCCCTACTCCGACCAGGTGCCAGGGCAAAGATCCACCGAACACACCTTTGGCGAGATTCGCCATGAGGGTGGCCTGAGGCGCGCTGAGCGGATGGGGATGTGCATCCGTCACCTCGCCGATTCCATACTTCGCCTGCAGCAGGGAGAGAACCGGCACGATGACGACGGCACCCGTCGCCACACCGATGACCTGCATGACCTGCTGCTTCCAAGGGGTCGCACCGACCAGATGCCCTGTTTTGAGATCCTGAAGATTGTCGCCACCCATCGCGGCGGCGCAACAGACCACGGCACCCACCAGCAAGGCCGCCGCCGGACCGGCAGGATTGTCCCGTCCCAAAATTCCTAACAGGACCAGCGCGGCGAGCATGATGGTGGCAATCGTGACGCCCGAAACCGGATTGCTCGAACTCCCGACCAGCCCGGCCATGTATCCGGCCACGGAAGAAAAGAGGAATGCCGTGACGACCATCAGGAGGGTCAATCCGGTTCCACCCCAAAGATGATCACCCAGCAGGCTGTAATACAGCAGCATCATTGGAACCACTGACGTCACGGTGAGAGCGATCAACCAGACGACACCCGCGTCACGCTCGGTACGCGGAAGTGCTGATTGCGGCCGATGCTGTTGGTGAATTCCGTAGAGCGCAATGAGTTGGCGCAAGCTCTGTAGAATTGGGCCGCGGACCTGAAACAGCGTCCACACCCCTCCCACCAACATGGCGCCGATGCCGATGTAGCGAATCTGCCCGCTCCAGGTCGTCTTGGCCGCCGCCATGCCGGTCAGCGCGGCCGGCTGGTCGGCGAGCAGTTGATAGAGCGGCAGCAAGACCAGCCATCCGATCGCGCCACCGAGAAATACGACGGCGGCGGTGTTGAGACCGATGATGTACCCGACCGCCAGCAGGGCCGGTGACAGGTTGAGTCCTCCGTACAACGTGGCGCGCCCGAGCTGGACAACCCCTTCCAACGACTCGCTCCAGAGTTTCAGCCCTCCCTCGGCAAACTTGAAGCAGCCGCCCATGGCCGCAGCCCCCAACAACACACGGAACCTGCCGCCGGCGTCGGCATCCGCCGAGGCGCCGACCTTTAAGACCTCCGCAGTGGCCACGCCTTCTGGAAAGCGTAGCCGAGCATGGATAATCAAGGCCCGGCGGAGTGGAATGGTAAACAAGACGCCGAGTATCCCGCCGACGAGCGCCACGGTGAAGGTTTGCCAATAATCGAACGACGCCCAATACCCGATGAGGAGTAACCCTGGAATAGTAAAAATCACGCCGGCCGCCAGGGCCTCTCCCGATGAGGCGGCGGTTTGGACGATGTTGTTCTCCAGAATGTTCGACTGACGAAACAGACGCAGTACCGCCATGGACACGACGGCGGCCGGAATCGACGCAGAGACCGTCATGCCGGCAAACAGGCCTAAGTAGGCGTTGGCCCCGGCCAGAACGGCGGCGAGGACGATCGACAGCACAACGGCCTTGGGGGTGATTTCGGGGAGCGTGACCGAGGCGGGAATGAGCGGCGCGTCGACATTCTCCGAAGGAGCATCGTGATCGCGCATCATGTCCTCAGAACACCTGAACGATAACACATTTCAAATAGCGCGTTTCCGGCATACCGGCAAGCACCGGATGGTCCGGCCCCTGACCGCGCTGTTCGAGCAGGCGAATCTGCCGTCGAGCATCGCGAGCCGCAGCCTGCAGCATCATCCAGAAATCATGATCGCTGATCGGCTGCGAACAGGAACAAGTGACCAGCACTCCGCCGGGGTTCAACAGACGGAGGCCGCGCAGATTCACTTCTTTGTATCCAGCCAACGCATGGGGCACCGCTTTCTTGCTACGTGCAAATGCCGGCGGATCGAGAACGACCAAGTCATACCGTTGGTTACTCCGCTCGAGCACCGGCAATTCCTCAAAGGCATCGGCTTGACGATAGTGACAACGAGATGCGACCTCGTTCTGCGCCGCATGAGCCTGGGCCAAAGTCACGGCCGCCGCACTGACATCCAACCCCTCAACGGACTGCGCCCCGGCGAGTGCCGCCTGCATACCGAAAGCGCCGGTATGGCAAAAGGCTTCTAATACTGTTTTCCCCTTGGCGAAGACAGCCGCAGCCAATCGATTCTCGCGCTGGTCGCAAAACCATCCGGTTTTCTGCCCCTCGGCGATATCCACCATGAATCGGGCGTTCCCCTCGTGAATGTTCACGGTCGTCTCGCTGTCTCCGCACAGAAATCCTTTTGACAATGGCAGGCCCTCCAACGTCCGGCTCTTGGCATCATTGCGCAGGTAGACGCTCCGCACCGCACATTCCTGCACGAGCAACTCCCCCAACAATTCTTTTCGCGCATCCATACCGTAGCTCAGGGCCTGTATCACCGCGACATCAGCAAACCGGTCTACGACTAGACCCGGCAGGAGATCGCTTTCTCCATGGACGAGACGACAAGCATTGGTATGGGAGGCCACGATTTGCCGAAGGGCGGCCGCGGCACGAAGACGGGTGGCAAAAAAGGCGTCGTCGATCGGCTCTTCCTGAAAGGTCAGCACACGAACGCGGATTTTGGAATGGGGATTGTAGAAGCCGCGGCCGAAAAACCGTTTCTGATGCGTATACACATCGACGAGGTCTCCGGCGCCAGGAGTGCCGAGCACCTCAGCGATGTGGCCGTCGAAAATCCAGAGGTGACCATAATAACGGAGCGCTTCACGCTCTGGCATGAGGCGAACCTTGGCGGTGGGAACGGTGACGATCTGTGTCATAGTGGTCGTCAGTCCAGTGTAGAGGTATTCGGTTTCAGCACGTGATGCGACTGTGCAAATGGCCCACGAGGGTGCCTGAAATCATTCCACGAAGCAACCAGGCACGATGCCTCTGTCAAGCCACAGTAGACATGTCCGGTTTAGATCATGGCCGCCGCCGCAGGTGTGTCTCGTGTCGGCAGTCGCCGTGTGCGCCACGGATGCGCGCGTGTCGGCGTGACTGGGCGCTGCGGGAGCGCGATCTTGGGAGGGGACGGCACGCGCAGCGGACGTGCGACGATGGCCTGCTACGTGAGCGGCCGGCCGTGGGGGGCATCCGCATCGTCCCATCCACCCGTTCTTCGACGATGACGTGGGTCGCCCGAACAGTGGTCCGCATCTGATAGCGGTGCCCGTGGTGGGCCACCGTCCAGTCACGGCGCAGGCATTGGGTCGTCTTGAGGCACAAGACACGGTGCAGATCCCCGCCCGCCGGCTTCGGCCGATGCAGATCGGCGAGCGGGGCTGGCTGAACGGCGAAGCGCCAATTGTAGATCGGCAGATAGCCATTCAGGAACTGATTCGCCGCGTCCAGCGTGGAGACGTCCGCAGCCGCATCTCCTTGATCACCCGATCTTGAACGGTTGCAAAGAGCCGCTCCACCCGCCCCTTCGCCTGGGGGGAGTGGGCCGGAATCAGCTCGACCCCCCGCTCGCTCAGCGCGCACCCCAATTGCCTCGTGGGCTTGCCTCCGGCCAACTGCTCGTCCCCGTGGGCGGGGCCGGCGATTGATCGGTCGTAGGTTGGTCCGCGTAGACGGCCCGCGGAACCCCCTACCGCATCACGTCGCGCGTGAAGCGGTCCAGCGCCGGGATCGTCCCTTCCTACGCAGAGAACCGGGCCTACCCCCGACTGGACGCGTCATCGATGGAGGCCATCCGCACGCAGCGGGCCCCGCGCCCCTCCACCCAGTCATGGTGCGAGCCATCGAGCTGCACCCGCTCACCCCCATGCGCCTTCCGCGCCCGCCACGCCCGGTGCGGGCGCTTCCGCCGTGTGCAAGGCTCGACCCCACGCAGGTGCCGCCACCGCCGCAGGGGCTCCTCACTGATCGAAATCCCGTGGCACGCGGCCAGCTTCTCCGCCGCCCACGTCGGCCCAACATCTCCATACCGCTGCGCCTACCGCGTCAGCGCCGTGGCCGTGACCGTGTCCGGAAGCCGTCGGTTCGATGGCTTCCCCCCTCCCCGGTGCGCCAGCCCCTGGTCACCCTCCTGCGCCACCCGCTCGAGGAGGCGCCGGATATGGCGTGGCGTCAGCCCCAGCCGGGGGCCCGCCTGGACCTGCGTCAACTTCTGCTCCATCGTCTGGCGAATCACATGCACCCGCCGGAATGCCTGCACCCTCATGATGACCTGGTCCTCTCCGACCATCCGGCCCTCCGTCTGAACGCCAGCAGTCTCGCAACGAAGAGGACATTGCTACTGTGGTCAAAGCGGACAGTATCATTGGGGGATTACACCAGGCACGATGCCTCTGCGACGATCGTTCGTGTGCTTGACCTTCCCTACCACCTATGGTTTGCTGCAGGAAGACAGGCGGACCATACGCCGATCGACGACCTCTCACTCGACAGCCGAGGCACAATGACCATACAGACCATCGGAACCGCAGTATTGGATCGACTTCACCAACTCGGCGTTCGGCATATGTTTGGCATCCCCGGCGACTACGTGCTCGGCCTCTATAAATTGATGGAGTCCTCTCCCATTCAACACGTGGGCACCACCCGGGAGGATTGCGCGGGCTTTGCTGCCGACGCCTATGCGCGCATCAACGGCATCGGCGCCCTCTGTGTGACCTATTGTGTCGGCGGACTCAATACGGTCAATGCCATTGCCTGCGCCTATGCGGAGCGATCGCCCGTCGTCTTGCTGACCGGCTCCCCCGGGCTGTCGGAGCGTGCGCGCAATCCCTACCTCCACCACATGGTGCGGGAGTTTTCGACGCAACGGGAGGTATTTGAAAAAATGACGGTGGCGGCAGTCAGCTTGGAAGATCCTGTCACGGCGCAACGGGAGATGGATCGCGCCTTCGCGGCCTTGTTGCGTTATCGACGCCCGATCTATCTCGAAATCCCACGCGACATGGTGCATGTGCCGCTCGCCGGGACTTCGCACTCGAGCGGCGCCCAGAATGAACCGACAGACCATGCCGCCCTGACCGAAGCCTTGGCTGAAGTGCGGACGATGTTGGAGTCGGCGAAGCGGCCGGTGATTCTGGCCGGCGCTGAAGTCGGGCGCTTCGGGCTCCATGACGAGCTGACCCAGCTCGTAGAACGCCTCAATGTCCCTATCGCCTCGACGCTCCTGGGAAAGTCGATCATTCGTGAAGACCATCCCCTCTATGTCGGCGTCTACAGCGGCCTGGTCGCCCGCGACGAAGTGAAAGAATTCGTGAACCAAACCGATTGCCTGCTCATCCTCGGCTCGATTCTTTCTGACGTGGAAGACTTGGATGCCCGTAGCGCGCTGTTCTCAGATGGTCATACGATCCATGCCACGGCCGATCGCGTGGCCATTAAACACCATCGGTACGACTCCATCCGGTTTGAAGATTTTGTAAAGGGGCTGGCCGGGGCGCACCTCCCCTCATTTTCGACACCACAGTTGCCCCCGGCACAAAAATTCGATGAGCCACTGCCGCCGGCACATGCCTCCGTCACCCTCCAGGGAGTATTTCGTCACCTCGATACGGTGCTGGATGAGAAAACCTTGGTCATCGCCGATGTGGGAGAATCCCTATTCGCCTCGGTCGATCTCCATGTCCACCGCCGCTTTGAGTTTCTGTCGCCTGCCTACTACACGTCGATGGGTTTTGCCGTCCCCGCCGCCATCGGGGCCGGCTTTGCCGATCCATCCCTGCGCCCGATCGTGCTGGTGGGAGACGGCGCCTTCCAGATGACGGGATCGGAATTGTCGACCGCGGTTCGCTACAAGCAGGCCCCGGTGGTGATTGTCCTTAACAATCGTGGGTATTCGACCGAGCGCGAGATTCTGGAAGGCCCCTTCAATGACATCCACGAGTGGCACTATGAACGAATCTGCGAGCTGATCGGCGGCGGACAGGGCTCGCGGGTGGCCACTCACGGGGAATTCGTGCAGATCCTGGCCAAGGCCTTGGCGGATCCAAGCCAACCCTATGTCATCAATGTCTTGCTCGATCCGGCCGACCGTTCTCCGGCCATGATGCGCTTGGCGCGAAGGCTGGCGAAACGACTCTCCACCGATCGACCGTAACGCGCTCCGTTCTCCACAGTTCAGCCCTTCGCTCCTCCGAGTTCGCCACTTCTCCAAGACAGGCAGGAACGCCTGTTTCAACATGATACAGCGCTGCGTTCCGAGTCCCTCACCCCATTGACCATCCGTAGACAAATGTGGTCTTCTTATGGGTGCACTTGTCGAATTGTAATTTCATGAGGACCTGGCCATTATGTCGTCGAAATTACCGGATGGAAAGACTATGCGAGACGGTCAGATTTTCTCTGCACGACTCAACAATGTCGTGACCACCGAACGAGAGTTCGACGAGCTGGTCACGAAGTCTTTGCCGGAATTGTTGGACCGGGCGACGGGTCAAACCAAACGGTTCCTGCGTGAAACGAATCAATGGGGCGACGATATCACGCATGAGAAGCTGGCGCTCCGATGGGGATACGAGTTGGTCGAACGCTTTGTGGTCTTCGGTCGTACCGAAGTTCCCTGCCGACCGTTCTTTCTCTTGGATAGTTTGATTGCCAAATCGTTCAGCCAGCCCGACCCGCTCTGTTATCACAAGGAGTTGCTGACGCCGGTGGGACGGTTTCTCGACGGCTTGGCCTCGCGTGCCGTCGTCAGCCGCGACGCCTTGATCGCGCTGTTTTATCACTTCTACGGATTCAGTCAGGCCCATGTGGTGAAGTTACTGGGCTTCGGCCAGGCCGAAAGCCAGCGGGTCTATAAAAACTTCGAGCGTTGGCGCCAAACGGGGTGGCAACGCACGATGAATGAAACCGGGCTAAGTGGATCGGAAATAGAGGTGCTGGAGCAGGAGTTACGGACCAGGCCCGACCACCTGAATCACGAAGTCGACCGCTTGATGCCGGTCTTGCAGTCGCATTATCGAAAGAGTGAACCGGAACACTATCCCTGCCTCTCTGAACAAAAGTGGAGTCAATTATTTCACGATGACTACGGCCACGACTACCGCGTCTGGCATTTGGCCTTTTGCCGCGACTGTTTCATGGAAGTCGCAGATCGCCGGCAAAGCGAGGTCAGCAGCGGGTTGAAGCCGCAAGTCAATCTCCATATCCATCCGCTGAAAAAGGGAGGCGTCTTAGCTCTCTTTGGAGGGGATCGAGGAGGACGGCAACATGGAAGCACCAGAGCTCAACGACTATCGCGAACATCTGCTTGACGCCCTGGATGACCAGCCGCGGCGCGCGGCTGCAGAACGCCCGGGACTTCTCCAGGTGCTCGTCAACCACGAACGCGTTGGGACTTTGGATTGCGCGCACACCGATCCCTCCTTTGCCTTCACCGCCCGCGAGCGGAGCATCCAACATCTCGAAATTCGAGGCGAGTCCGGCGTATTGATCGGAGGCTGTGTCGCACCCGAAGCCGGCCACAAAGATGTGCGTATCCCCATTGGCAAGGGAACCGCGACTATTCAGGTCCACAACCATTTCGACGGCGGATCGCTCCAGGTGCGGTACGAGACGGCTCCTCGCTGGTGGTCTCACGTGGCCGCCGCGATCGGAGTGTCATCGGGATCATCCAAACCAGCGGCGAGCGCGACTCCCATCTGGACCATGACGACCGCGTTCGCACAGATCGTGCTGGCCGTGGGCGTCGTCGCGTTGCTGGCTGAACGGGTGCCGAGTTGGATGGGATCGGACGACCGGGCGCATCAGCTCGAAGAAGAACTGGCAGCCCGGCAATCGACACAAGAGCAGGTTGATCGCGTGCACCAACAGCTGGCACAGTTGGTTGAGGCACAGGCGGCGGCAGTGGCGGTTTCTCGATCCGAGCAGGAACGGATCGCGCAGTTGAATAATCTCGTTGATACGGTCACCCTTGCCCAGCAGAAATTGAACACACAAGTCGCCGCCGTGCAGGAAGATCTCCACACGGTGAAGACCGACGTCGCGCAGGAAGTTCAGAACGGCATGCGCGTCGCGGTCAGCACGGTCGAAGCGGATCGAGAATTGGTGCGCCAGGATCTTCAATCGATCAAATCGGTCAACGAAACCTTGATCAAACAAGTCGCCCTTCTAGAAAGCCGCAATCGAGAGTTGCATGCCCGTTTGGCACTCACCTCTCTGGAAGTGGCAAAAGCCAATGCCTCGCCCAAGGCCACGGTGCTGGCCAAGAATGACACCGCGAAAGACGCAGCCATGCCGACCACGGTTGCAGATGGGCTCCGCGAAGCAGACCGTCAAGCCTTCATGTTTTGGGTCGCATTCCAGGATGGCACCACTGAGAAGAGTATCGAGGATTTGGTTCAGGAACTGAACGGCATTAAAAAGGGACCGATGAAGTCAGGCTGGTACTCCGTCGAAGTCAACTTGCCAAAACCGGAACCTCCGGACCGCTTCCTGGAATCCGTCAAACGAGCCAAGATCGTCAAGTCGGTCGTGACCAGCAAGGCTATGCCTCCGGCTCAGTAGAAGCGGTCCCCCCTCAGCAGATTCAGCGCTCGGTGCAGAGCACCCTCCGCGTTTTGCTTTGAGATCTCCAGGTACCGCCACCGGTCTTCGTTCGCCACTCACCATCCGCTCGAACCCTGTACTGGAGGGACTATGTCGGATTTTCATCAGAACGGACTCGTGACGGTGCTACACCGTCTGGGCGCTTCCAATCTCGATCAACTGGAAAAAGAGTTGGAACGGCATGCGGCGACGAATCCGATCGCCCTGGTGCTCCCGTCGCTCTATTCGGAACTGGAAAACCCTGCGCTCAAGCACATTGTGCAGGTTTTGAAGGACATCCGCTACGTCAACGAGATCGTGATCTCACTGGATCGGGCCTCGGCGCTGGAGTTTCGTCTGGCTAAGCAATTTTTTTCGGTGCTACCCCAGCGAGTCCGGATCGTGTATAACGATGGAACCGGGATCCAGGACATCCTCAAGCTGCTGGCCCACGCTGAAATCGATACGGGACTGCAGGGCAAGGGCCGCGGCTGCTGGATGGCCTTCGGGTACGTCCTGGCGCGCGGCCAGAGCAACGTCATTGCGCTCCACGACTGTGACATTCTCAGCTACAACCGGGAATATCTCGCCAGGCTCTGCTATCCGATCGTCAACACCAATCTGGGCTATGAGTTTTGCAAGGGGTACTACAGCCGGGTCACGAATCGTCTCCACGGCCGAGTGACGCGGCTATATCTCACGCCACTGATCCGGAGTCTCCAGCAGGTGGTGGGGTCCCATCCGCTGCTGACATTCCTGGATAGTTTCCGCTATCCCCTGGCGGGTGAGTTCGCCATGGTGCGGGATTTAGCCTGGATCAACCGGATTCCCGGCGACTGGGGTTTGGAAGTGGGAGTCCTCGCCGAGATCTACCGCAACTGCGCACTGAGGAGAATTTGCCAAGCCGATATCGCTGATGCCTACGAGCACAAGCATCAGGTCCTATCGGCAGATAATGCCGATCAGGGTCTGCAGAAAATGTGTGTGGATATCACCAAGTCACTCTTCCGAAATCTCGCCAGCGAAGGGGTGGTGTTATCGGAAGCAGTCCTGAAGGCCTTGCGGGCGACCTACCTACAGGCGGCACAGGAAGCCATCACCCGTTATCAAAACGATGCCGCCATCAATAGCTTACAGTTCGACCGTCACGAAGAACGGATGGCCGTCGAGGTATTTCTGAAGGGCATGAAGATCGCGACCGAGACGTTTTTGGAAGACCCGCTCGGGGTACCGATGATTTCGAATTGGAGCCGAGTCACCGGCGCGATTCCCGATATTTTCGAGCGGTTGATCGACGCCGTCGAACGCGACCACGAGTGGGATCCCGTGGGAGACCGAGTGAACGGGTGACAGAATACACAAGGAGGCCTCAATGCGACTGACAGATGGATCCTGGATCTGCCCCAAGTGCAGAGTGCTGTGCTCGCTCAAAGGATATGAAGAGGGTCCGTTGGCGTCAATGCGGGAGATCTGCAGCCATTGCAAGGAGCGCGCTGAGGCGAGCTGGCTCGCTGCGATAGGAGATAAACGACGACTACCCCAAGGCTGCTAGAGAGACCGTCCCGGTCTCGCGCCAACCCATCCACACTCCTCGATAGATTTCTTTCCTGGTGCAGCCACAAATCATTGCCTATGAGCGTCTTGCCGCCTTCCCACCGATTGGCGTAGGATCCCCGCATAAGACGAATCACAGCGCAGCCGACGAAAGAAAGATTGGCGAGTAGAAAGAAGGACGATCAACGATGACAGACGATTATGCTCAAAGGAAGATTCAAGTCATCCGGGAATTTCTAGCAGCCGGATATCCTGCCCCCTATATCGTGGAAGCGGTGATCCCCAGAAGAGATCCGTTAGCCGACACGAAGTTTAAGATTATTCTGAACAACCAGGTGGAACGAACCCTCGCGGTCTGCGCCGCCGTTGTGCTGGACAGCCTCCCAACTCCGGACCAACTGAAGCAACTGCTGGTCTCGCAAGGCATTCTGGAACAGGTCAAATCATCGACGGACTCCCGGATTTGCCATGAGGCCTTGGGGACCGACGAAGAATCGCATCTGCGACCGATGAGGTCGGTTCGGGGAACTTAAGACAGAGATTCCAAGATGAGTCTGTCACCGGCATTTCCCACCGATGTGACTCGACCGAGCAGCATGGAAATTCATCCGGACGCTCCGTCTTCCGGTTTGCAGCACAGTATGGTTCCCTGATCCGTATCCCCGTCGTACGCTTCAATTCGCAGTAACACGCACTGCGAGGGCTAAGTGTTCGCCCACTGCGAAAACGCCAGAGTCTGCGTGTCAGGATCTCCACTAGCATGCCCAAACGGCTGGTCGATTTCTCAGGGAGACAGACACGTCCAAGAGCCGGGCCAAAGATAATATATATGAAAGCTCGCAGCGAGAGTGGCTGGAAAAACCCGAAGCGGACACTGGGCTTGTTGAAATGGTGTACCCTGACCTTGAACCTACGGGTGCTGATTGACCCTGTACATACGATAAGGTAGTTTCCTTTGCTCCGTTGGTGTGCGGCCAGTCCACGTACCTGCGCCAAATGGCAAAGAATAACCGGGACGAATTCAAAGAGAAAACTAAGCTCCAGATCGCGAAGCGCGCTGGCTGGCATTGTTCTGATCCGTCGTGCCGAAGGTTAACGATCGGTGCTAATTCAGACGGCACCGACGAAATCAATCTCGGCACAGCGGCGCACATTTGTGCCGCTGCCCCTGGCGGCCCTCGCTACGACCCGAACCAGACGCCAGCGCAGCGCCAATCAGCTGAAAATGGCATCTGGATGTGTCGGCTCCACGGCACCGCCGTGGACGCAAAGGACTCGAAGTACACCGTTGAACTGTTGCGCGAATGGAAGGCGCAGGCGCAGAAGGATTCATGGCGAGGCACCCTCTATGGCGATGGTCCGCTCACGCCAGCGTGGCGCACGCCGACCGAAGGCGAGTTAAGTACCCGCGTTCGTGCCGCCACCGCCGCCGACCTTGCTATTTTCAGGCGTTCAGACAAGTGGCCGTCCACTGCCATTGCACTCACGCTCGAGGTGGACGGCTTGAGCGAACCCGTAAGCACATCGGCACTGGCGGCCGCGCTCACCACGCTCGATGATCTGATCCTTGTCGCCCCGCCCGGCATGGGCAAGACCACGACGCTGTTCCAAATCGCAGAAATGGCCTTGGCCAGCGGCAACGCATCGCCAATCCTTGTCCCGCTCGGAGATTGGTCCACGGACGGCTCGACGCTCCTCGAATCCATTTTGAAGCGACCGGCGTTTCGCGGAATCTCGGAAGACGACTTTCGCACCGTGGCAACCACGCCCGGCGTGATTCTGCTGCTCGACGGCTGGAACGAGCTCGATGCGGCAACGCGCAAGCGGTTAGCTGTTCAGGTCGCGCACCTCCAGGCGGAGTTGCCGGAACTCAGCCTACTAATCTCGACGCGCAAGCAAGTGCTGGATGTTCCGGTCAATGGTACGCACATCAACCTCCTGCCGCTCAGCGAAACGCAACAGCTTGATATTGCCAAGACCCTGCGCGGCGACGCAGGCGGGCGCATGGTCGATCAGGCTTGGCGTACGGCTGGGGTGCGCGAGCTTGTCACGATCCCGCTCTACCTGACGGCATTGCTGACTCTTCCCGAGGGCGTGCCGTTTCCGACCACGAAAGAAGACGTATTGCGCCGCTTCATCGCTGTGCATGAAGAGGACATTCAGCGTGCCGAGTCGCTTGCCGCGGTGACGGACAGGCTCCATCAACGATTCCTCGAAGACCTGGCCGCGACTGCCACGCGTGCCGCAAATACGACGATCCCGGAGACCGTCGCCCGCAAATCCGTCTCGGAGACGGACGACGCGCTCGTGGTGGAAGGGCAGATCACGGAAAAGCCTCAGCCCAACACCGTGCTAGAGGCGCTTGTCAGCCACCACGTGCTTATGCGGATCGGCGATCCTGCAGGCTATTCATTTCAGCACCAACAATTTCAGGAATGGTACGCGTCGCACTTTGTCGAGCGCCTGATGCTTGCGAGCGTCGGCGATGCCGCGTCCCGCGACAAGCTGAAAGCGGACGTGCTCAATCAGCCGGTATGGGAAGAGTCCATTCTATTCGCGTGCGAGCGGCTGGCGCGCGGAGACCCAAGACAGCAGGAAGCCTGTGGTGAGGTCATTCTGGCCGCGTTCG
>JACQHN010000062.1 GCA_016199015.1 Nitrospira defluvii | reverse complement strand
CACCTTGTCCTTGAACAGCGCCGGATCGAGTGATGGCCGCTCGCCCTTCTGCTGTTGCGCAAACGCCTGCAAGACCCGTCCGATCGAGTACCTCCTGGCATGGTACGTCTGTTCCAACGACCCATGCCATTCGATCAACATATTCCCGTCCGCTCCCAGGGGCACAATGCGTGGGCCAATTTGCACGCTGTTATCTTGAATCGAAAGGCCTGTGGCGCCCAACAGGTATTGCGCCGCAGCCAGCGAAAGATGCGGCACTAGCTGACCGTTGACCTGTCCCAACAGAGGAATCCGCCTGGTGGGCCCATCCACGTCGGCGGAAAGATTGATGGCTCCCAGTCCACGCGCCTGTTGCGCCAGAACCGGAATCGGCAGCTTCACTCCTGCATGGGTCTCTGTCGTCATGATGCGGCCGGCATCACGGGGCTCAACCTCCATCGTCGCCTGAACCTGCACATCAGCGGGAATCGGATTGGATTCCTCTTGGAATAACATCGGGAGAAAGACATTCCCCGCCGCCTTCACATCATCGGCAAAAGATTGATCGAACTCCTCGGCGTTCTCATCCGGCTCCAAGAACAGCACGTCGAACACGATGGCCTTGGCCCCCGCCTGCTTGAGATACCGTACGACGTAGCCAAACCGATCGCGAGGCCAGGGCCAGCGCCCGAAGGCTTCGAGACTCGATTCATCTACCGCCAGCAAGAGAAGGTCGGGATCGGCTTTGGCAGGATCGGCATACCGACGGACAAGATGATCCAACGCCTTCAGCTCCGCCACCTCAAACCATCCGGTCAGGTCAAGACTTGCCATGAGGCCAAAGACCGCGAGTCCCACCGCGGCCGCCGACAGAGTTTTTTTCTGAGAAGGAGTGGATCTCATGAAGACGATTGCAAGACCAGAGGAGCGCTGCCTATTGGGCTATCGTACGTGAGAATGAAGAGGAGGGAAAGGGGGCGGCTGGCGGCCTATTCAGCATCCTGCTAGCCCGGATGATTCGTGAATGCCGACGCAGGCGTACGCACAGTCCGTCGAGGAGGCCGAGCGAGAAAAGCCCCGCCGGGCGAGAGGATCGGACGAAGGAGCAGGCATTCATGAATCGTCCGGGCTAGGGCACGTCAGTCGCGCAGCGAAATCCGAGCGTCGGTCCCCAGTAGGTCATTTCGTCCCAAGCTCGATAGCCGCTTCGCAATTCGAGGGGACGTTCCATCCAACTTCCGCCACGCAGGACACGAAACGTCCCGCGCAGCGGACCTTGCGGGTCACGTGACGGCGACGTGCGGTAAAAATCTTCCGCGTACCAGTCTTTCACCCATTCCGAGACGACGCCGATCATGTCGGACACTCCGTAGGGTGACGTGGCGGTCGACGTCATGCCTACCGGATCGACGCCATTGGCACCCGCTTTCCCGTCGCTCATTTTGAGTCGGCTTTTCTGGATCACCATGTCACTGTTGCCCCAGGGATAGCGTCGTCCATCGATGCCCCGCGCCGCCTTCTCCCATTCGGCTTCCGTGGGCAATCGTTTGCCGCCCCACTGACAATAGGCCAGGGCCTGTGTCCAGGTGACATTGGTCACCGGATGTTGGACCAGCTGCGGATCATCGAATGCCTCGCGCACTTTCGGAGGCAGACACCCCCCTCCATCCACACACCGCCGATATTGGCCGTTGGTCACCCCTGACTGATCGATCCAATAGGAACTCAAGTAGAGGCGATGGAGCGGGCGGGCATCGGGAAGGCCATCCTCCATCCCCATGACAAACTCACCGGCCGGAATCAGCGTCATCTCGGCAGGAGGAGTCACGCCTTGATCGAGGAGTCGTTTCAATTCATCCTGTTGGCTCATCTGGAGCTGAGCATTCACGCGGTCGATATCGTCATCGCCGACCACGGGGGCCACTTCATGGGGACGGGCCGGGAGCGCCGGGGCATGGGTGATCGACGGATAACCACTTCGCTGGCTGTCCGAGGACGGAGGAGTCGGACCAGGCTGGGTTGGCGTGGCCGATCCTTCGGACATGCGAACCGTCTCGATCCGCACCGACGTGCGCGCCAGTTCAGTCACCAGATCGCCGTTTCCTTTGCCTTTCTTGGAATCCCTTCTGCCTTTCCCGATGGAGGAAAAATCAAAGTCCGGAATGTTGGCCAGCAGGGGCGTGGCGTAACTGATCGGGACGGCAAAGGCCATCCCTTCAGGCACAATCCCCGACGGATGGGTAAACTTCGTGGTGAGGATCCCCACGACTTCACCGCGCCGGTTGAACACCGGCCCTCCGCTGTTGCCGGGATTCACCGCCGCATCCACCTGAAACACCCGCTGCACACCTTTGGTGCGCACGGCGGCCACGTGCCCGCGGGTGACGGTAATCTCGCGTAACCCAAACTGAAATCCGACGGCAATGACCTCTTGATCCAATTTCACGGCGCCGGCGTACCCGAGCGGCGCCTCGGACAGACCGACCGTCTCCATCTTCAGCAGGGCCAGATCATGTTCCGCATCCACGCTGACCAGCACGGCGGGGGCCCGAAATTCTCCGGACGTCACGATCGTGATGCGTTTGGCGTTCGACACGACGTGGTGGGCCGTGAGGACGTATCCATCATGGTGGACGATGACGCCGCTCCCGGCCGGCCTTTCCACCGGCAACGGCTGGCGCTCATTCGCCCACCCGAGGCCATCGACCAGACAGAACACTGCGAGCAAGAGCAGGTATCTCTTCATTTCGCGACCGGCAGCAGCACGCTAATGGCCCCGGCGTTTTGCCCCAACGTGAGGCCTTCCCGTGGATAACCCGTGCGGTCGAGGCCTCCTTTGGGTCCACCATGGCAATCGAGACAATGCCTCGTCGCATACAACGGAAACATCAGGCGCAGAGCAGAACTGTTGGCAGCCATCTCACTGATGACTTTTTCACGCGGGTAGGCGGAATCCGCAAAGGCTTCCAGCGCGACCCGTTCGTACGAATCCGGCCGGTTGGCAGGATTCCGTGGAACCAGCGCCGTTTGTTTCAACCGCACGCCGGTCTTGACGGTAAACCGGGTGGCGACGCGCGCGCCGAACACGGCGGGAATGAATCCCTTGAATCCGGCGCCGTGACGATTGAGGTTCGCTTGGGCGTCTTCGATCACTTGCTTGCTCACCGCCACCAGTTCTTTGAGCAGGTATTTGTCACGGAGGGGCAGCTTGACCGTCTCGATCTCCCGCAGATCGATGCCGGCACGACCGCGAAACATGTCCAGTAATTGTCGTTCGAAGACCTCCGGCGTAAATCCCTTGTCGGCCTTCGCCGGATCGTCCAGCAACGTTTGGTTATCATTGACGACCGCGCGGCCGGAGTCGAGGAGAATGGCCAACAGACGGGCCGTCTGCTCCAGTTCGAGAATCGTGTGGAAAGGGATCGTGGAATGGTCGGACGGCTCAAGCCCCCACGCAGGAGGTGTGGCGGAGAGCCACCCTCCTGTTACCAGACACGCCAGCATCCACGGCAGACGACGTCGCATTGGCCGACCCTGATGCGCTCGCGTTGTGAGCTGAGAAGAACCGCGCGCCTCTGCTCGTTGAGCGGCATGCAGAAGCGCGCGTCATGGAAATGGTACGAGCCCCTCGTCACGAAGTCAAGGCGACGACGGAGCGAGCGACAACACATACTCACCGATCCTGGTGAATGTCGATCATCACGTTATCCGCATCTAGTTCGATTGTGACCGGCATCCCCTCCTGGAATACCGACAGCTTGCTCCCTGCCAGCGTATCAACTTCGAACCGTTCGAATCCCTCCGGAGTCGAGATCTGGATCTCTCCCCAATAGGGATCCGCATAGTGAATCCGACCGGTGAGCACTTTGTGGTTGTCAAAGAGTTTCCCGCCCGGTCTGGTCGCATCCAGCAACACGTTGCCGGAATCAACCAGCAACCACACTTCATCACCGATCTTGGCAGCATGCAGTCCGACTCGGTCGGCCTTGTTCGGACTGATCGTCCGCAGTTGCAAACCATAGGGAGTTTTCACGAACAACAATCCACTCTCAATCTTGGCAATCTGACCGCTCACCGCCAGACGCGCTCCGAGCATGGGACCGCCTGAAGAATCGGCCCATCCCAGCCCCAAAGGCCAGAGAATCCCCATCGCACCGACGGCTATGCATGTTTTCCACTTCATGGTCGTCTCCTTTCACAGCTTCTGAGACCTGTCTTCCCCATCAATAACCCGGCTCACCGCCCGCCCCTGGGACTGGTGGAACCGTGATGCCGTATTCCTGAATCGGCGTGACCATCAATGCAAAGTTGAACAACTCGTCGGCCGCGACATCATGAATCCCCTGATCGCGGGTCCTGAGCATTTTGAACCACTTCCCCATTTCGGTCTTGACCATCTTGGTATCCCCGCGGCCCACCGCCTCTTTCACCACCTGCAGCCGCTGGCTATAAGGTTCCCAATTCGAACCGGGGTAGTTGGTTTTATAGAAATTGAGTGAGGTATTGATATCGTCGACCCACGATTGCTGAGCAAACGCAGTTCCGATGAGCAGGCCCGAGCCAATGCATAATCCGAAGAACAGCGCCAACAAACCGTATCCTCTTCCCTGAATATTCATGGTACGCCTCCTATATTATGGCGGGACGGTCCCGGCACCGAGGTCAGAAGGACACCGCCGATCGACTATCCGATTCTCGAGCATTCTCCGCATCGGTTGCGTCCGGTGTCTTGAGCATCTTCGTGTCCATACCTCCGGCGGAACTAGTTTCCGGCGCCATCATCGGACGGTCAAACCCCTTCTCCAAGTCGCCCGCAGCCGGCTCGTTGGACATGACACCCCCCTCCGGGATCGCCTCCTTTTGCGGCGCGGGAGAGCCGATCATCTGATCCGGGTGTATGACTTGAGCCTGAACCGCGGACGCGAATAACATACCCATTCCCAACGCGCCAGCGAGAAGCAGCATGGATACCATCCTCCATCCTTTGCTCATAATGCGTCCCTCCCTCATGAAGAACGAGTGCTTCGCACGGCCACCAACTGTGACACACAAAACTGTACTGGAAGGGAGCTGCGCAGGCCCATTGCCTAGAGGATGGATTTTCTCTCCACCCTTCGGGTGAGGAGGAAGATCGTAAGGAACGTTGGATCTTAGCTATTGCCCAGGTAGGTGAGCACCGCTTCAACCCGACCGCTCACCTTCAGCTTTTGATAGATGTGGTG
>JACQHN010000071.1 GCA_016199015.1 Nitrospira defluvii | reverse complement strand
TCCTCCAACGGCGGGCCTACGGCTCCCGTGATGAGAACTACCTCCAACTCAAACTCGTCGCGGCCTTCCTGCCTCCGTTAACGCGGAGTGCAGAAAAAGACCCACTGTGACCCGCGGAGACCCACGAAAGAAGAGGCGGTCGCGAATATCCGCGAGGCGATCGATGGCTATGTCGCAGCCTTGAAGGAAGATAATCTTCCTGTGCCGGAAGAGCATTTTGATGCGGTCCTCATGGCAGTATGAGCAAACTGCCGAGCATCTCTGGGCGTGCATGCATCAAGGCGCTGGAGCGAGTAGGATTCGTAGTTCGACGGCAGGAAGGGAGCCATATCATTCTCCGCCGGACTGATCCTTTTGTCAGGTGGTTGTGCCTGATCACAAGGAATTGGATCGTGGTACCCTCCGAGCAATTGTCCGACAAGCCGATCTTGCGGTAGAAGAATTCACCGCACTGTTGTAGCTCCACATTAGCTGGAGTGTTAACGCCACACTGTCTGTGCCAGATATAAGTAATCAGCCATCTGCGATAAGCTCCGAGGTTCCGGCTGGACATTCCTCCGAATCCCGCGTAGTTTTTTCTACCATGGCCGCCATCCCTCCCAAACACTTCTCGATGCTCCGTCAGTTTCACCTGGCCGACGTGCTGACGCTGGGCAATGCCGCTTGCGGGCTCGCGTCCGTATTTCTCTCCATGCTCTACATGGGCAGCCAGTCGCCGGGACATTTCTTTGCCGCTACGGCCATGACACCGGCCGCCCTGGCCTTCGACTGGCTCGATGGCCGCGTCGCACGCTGGCGGCATGAGCATTCGACGCTCGGGCGCGAGTTGGATTCGCTGGCGGACATCATCTCGTTTGGGGTCGCTCCGGCAGCACTCGGCTTCGCCGCCGGTCTGCGCGGAGGATGGGACTGGATCGCCCTGATTTATTTCGTCTGCGGCGGCGTCAGTAGGCTTGCCAGATACAACGTGACCGCCGAGCAACTCTCGGAGGGCGGCGACAAGGTCGCCTACTTCGAAGGCACGCCCATTCCCACCACCTTTCTGCTGACCGCCCTGCTGGCCTGGGCTGCTTGGCAGGGGCGACTGGGCGAGCACCTCTACTGGGGCAGCTGGACCGTCGGGCCTTGGGACCTCCATCCACTGGCGCTGCTGTTCGTCCTCTCCGGCAGCTTGATGGTCAGCAAGACGCTGCGGATACCTAAAGTCTAACGAGAGGATTTTGCGTTCGAACAGAGGATCAGTCCGTTGCTGGTGGTCTACCCATGAATGGATAGACCACGCAAAGGAAATAAGAGATGAGTATCCGCCGACTGCACACCTTCAGCCTCGCTTCATTCAACTGAACACGAAGAATTGATCATTGTAAGTTGGGTTTCCCCTTCTCTTCCCTCTTCAACATCGAGGAGTGAAAACCAAGAACCCTCTGCAGCAATGTGTCGTCACTTCCCACGGTCGATCCCCATCGGCGCCTCACCGGAAAGATCATGCGGCCAATCCAACGGATATGTCACCCGCCGACGGCCTCACATCCAGGATGTCCTACCCCGGTTCACTCTGGGATGTGGCTCGCACGCAAGTCGGCCTGCTGAAAATGATTCGGCAGCAGCATGATGCAGTTGGGGTTGAATCCTTGCGCCTTCAAGGTCTCGATACTCCCCAGCACCTTCCCGCCCTTCGCCAAGTCGATCACCGTGATGGACCCATCGCTCATACCTTCCAAATTGAGGAGGCTATTTTGGACGAAGAGATACCGTTCATCGGGCGATAGGACGCTGTGATGGGCGCCTGGAGCGGCGGGAATGGCTTGGAGAAACTTCGGCTGTCGCGGATCGGTATTGTCATACAGATTGACAAACCCCGGCTTGGCCGTCGTGACGTACAAGCGGTCCCCCTTTGCGTTATAGAGCATTTCCAGCGGCATCCCTTGTTGCCTTGGGCCGAAGTCATCAACCTGATTGAAGGAAAACGACTGGGTCTTGGAATCCCAGATCCCGGCCCACAACGTCGCGTCAAACATATTGGTAATGTGCACCACCGGCGGGTTCGCCTTCGGGGAAAACATGACTTCGACCGGAGCGGCTTTGGCCGGAGACGGTTTCGCTGACACTCTGTGCGTCGACAGCACCTTTCCGGTACTGGCCTCTAACACCGTCACCGTGTCACCCGCCTCCGCCATATTATCCGGCTTGACGGTGCTGGTGATGAGCACCCGGTCAATGCCATTGTGAATCGCAATCCCGTGCGGATTCAGGATGAAGGCCGCTGCTGGTTCAGCTGCGCTGATCGTTTTGATCGGCTGATCTTTCACGGCGTCACCCATAATCACCGTGCTGGAGCCCATACAGGTCAGGTACCACGTCCGGTTATCTTCCGACACCACCAGGTCTTCCAAGACCTGGCAATCCGGCACGGCAATGGCGCGCAGCCGATAGGGGAAGCGTGTGAGGTCCATGACGTGCAGGAGGCTTTTCCCTAAAGCCGTGACGTAGGCTTTGGTCCGATCGCGGTTGAAGAAGATGTGATGAGCGACGAGGTCGGACGGAAGCGGAATCTCCATCAGGATCTTCCCGAAATCCGAAGACTCGGGATCGATGTCCATGATCGCGATCCCTTCGCGTCTCACCGGCTGGTCGGGCTTACTCTCATAGTTGAGGAGGGCAAGCAGTTCCGCCGACGCCAGAGATGTGCAGGAGAGCAGCAGCCCAAAGGTTAAGGTGAGGAGTCGGAAGCGTTTCATGATAGCCTCCTTTCAGTGTGGGAATGTCAGAAAAAATACTCCTTTCACAAATTCTACGCAACGGGCGACCAGCAACTACATATTTCCTCCGGGGTTTCTGTTCCTCCAACCACCTCGGATGTCAGGGGTGGTCAGTTACTGGCGTTATACTCGCGAATTGGCTAGACTACGCGCAGGAGACCGTCGTCCCCATGACACAGGCTGTTTTACTGGACCATGTGACCAAGACGATCGTGGCGCGCTTTCACCCGAAACGCATCGTGGTGTTCGGGAGTTATGCTCGTGGCACTGCTGGTCCGGATAGCGATCTGGATCTTTTCGTTGAAATGGAGACGCCGCGTCGTCCACCCGATCGTGCGATCGAGGTGAGTGAAGTGTTTGGGTTACGTTCCTGGCCGATGGATATTGTCGTATACACGCCAGAGGAAGTACGCCGTCTTCGCCATATCAACGGCACGCTGTTATCAGTGATCGAGAAGGAGGGCAAGGTGCTGTATGAACAGCGCTGAGTCCAACTTCCTGGCATGGCTACGCAAAGCCGACCACGATTTATTGAACATCGAAAACAACCTCGCTGCCAAAGAAATCCCCTGGGACACGATCTGTTTTCATGCGCAACAAGCGGTAGAGAAGGTATTGAAGGCGTTTCTTGTCCATCAGGGAAGCGGCCTTTTGAAGACGCATGATCTTGTGGCATTACTCGCGCAATGTGTCGAGCGTGACGCCAGTCTGCGCGCACTGGAAAGCGATTGTCGGAAACTGACCTCCTACGGCGTCGCGGCTCCTATCCCGACGACCTATTCGAGCCCTGCGAGGAGGATGGCCGGGATGTAGTAGCTGCAGCCTACCGAGTCCGCCAGAAGATTCTCTTGCTCCTCCCGCAAGCCTGATAGACGCCTGCTAATACGCCAGGGTATTCTTCCGCCTTTCCACAAGAGACCAACATGAAGCCAACACCCAGCTGGATCCCGCTGCCGCTCTATACTCAAGTGCTCATCGCCGTCATCTGCGGCGCGCTGCTGGGCGCCATCTTCGGTCAGGAGCCCTATCTGGGCGGCCTGCGCAACGCGCAGTTGGGCAAGCTCGGCCTGTTCGTCGTCACGCTGCTCAAGACGCTCGCCATTCCGCTCATCTTCTTTGCGATCCTCGATGCGCTCATCCGCACCAGCCTGCCGCTGCGCCAGGGGGGCAAGCTGCTGATGATATGCCTCGTCAACGTCTCCGTCGCCATGGCGATCGGCCTCATCATCATGAACACCTGGCAGCCGGGCCAGGCCTGGTACGGCCACGTCGACACGTTGCTCCACCTGGTGCCGGGCACCAAGCCCTCAGCAGCGGCGCTGGCAAACGTGCAGGCGGGAGCGCAGAGCCCGATCGAGTACCTCGCGTCCTATATTCCCCGCACCATCATGGAGCCGTTTTCGAGCAACAACATCATCGGCGTCGTCCTCCTCGCCCTGGTGCTCGGCGCCACCATGCGGCTGGTGCGGAGCGAAACAGACCAGACCAGCGGAGCGGTCAATCTCCTCGTGCGGGCTATTGAGCGTGTTTATGTGTGGCTCGTGCAGATACTCGGGTGGATCATCCTCGTGGTCCCGCT
>JACQHN010000059.1 GCA_016199015.1 Nitrospira defluvii | reverse complement strand
TCTGCTACCACATCGCCTCTCGCCGCTCAGCTGATTTTTGCGCGTTCCCTGAACACTAGTTGAGTTTTTAGAGGTGCCCTATATATTTCAATTCTGTTGATGCGATCATCCCCAGAACTATCAGGCCTCCATTTCCATGGTGAATCTGCTCATTTCTGAAGCTAGCGATATAAAATGCAAATGCAAGACTTGGCCGCGCCATCAATGCCTTGATCAAACAGCTGAGATGAGCGCCACTTTCGCGGATCGATCCAGTGATTTGATCGCCGCTTCGCGTTGTAGGGCGGTACCCTTGGTGTCGTGATGTTCGGTGTACCGCACTGTGAACGGCCCACGGCGCTTGGTATATTTCGCGCCCCTGCCGGTCGCATGTGCCTTCATGCGCCGTTCCAAATCATTCGTAATCCCGGTGTAAAGACTGCCGTCGGTGCACTCGAGGATGTAGACAATCCAAGTCATGTGGTTCGAGGCCGACGTCTCCTGGTGCTTTCTTGCCTGCGCCGATCGTGCGCTCTCGATGGGCTGCTGGGATGATAACGGAAGCGTGGTAGGGGAACAATGCCCCGGATCTGACGACAGCTGGGATGCGCATCGAGCCTGTCTCCTCGCGCGTTTTCCGGAAACGCTGAGCCTGCCGACATGCGGGTTCCCGCCCGCACATGTTCTGGTGACTCTCCCACGTTGACAGCCCCGACATAAGCCAAGTAGCGTACTTCTTCATGACTCCTTCATCACTGATCGACCAAGAACTCCGTGCGGCTGAGGTTGCCTGGAAGTCCGGCAACGAGGGCAAGGCGCGGGTCTGTGCTCGGCGCGCGGTAGTTCTGGCTACAACATCGTGGTTGGCGCGTTTGGCTGAGCCACCTTGGCCGGGGGACGCGATGGAACATCTGCGCCGGATTCAGCAGCATGCGTCATCCCCGGTTTCAGTTCGGGAGGTGGCCGAGCGACTGAGCATGGCCGTGACCAAACGGCATGCCGCGCCGTTTACGGTCGATCCAATCAATGATGCCAACATAATCATCGCGCATCTGGCTACCGATACGAGGGACACCTGTCTTCCTTGAGCATTGACGTGGAGGCAAGCATGACATCAAGGCCCTTGGTATCGGCGGCAGATCTATAGAATCGGAGCATTGTGGTCATTTTGGTGATGGGCGTATCGGGAGCGGGGAAAACGACGATCGGGCGTGGCTTGGCGGACGAATTAGGCTGGCAGTTTTCCGACGGTGATGATTTTCACCCAGCGGCGAATATCGACAAGATGCGGCAGGGGCACGCGCTCATGGATGCCGATCGCCAGCCATGGCTTGAACGGATGCATGCCGCCATTGTCGATCGGATCAGCAGGAATCAACCGGCGGTCCTGGCTTGTTCGATCTTGAAGGCGCGCTATCGAGTGATCGTGGAGGCGGGCTGTGACAAACACCTACGGTTGGTCTATCTCAAAGGCAGCGTGAAATTATTTCATCAGCGTCTGGCCCATCGCGTCGATCATTTCATGCGGCAGGAACTCCTGGCCAGCCAGTTCGCCATCCTGGAAGAGCCGGCTGATGCCCTCGTGATCGATGCCGCCCTGCCACCGGCTGAGATCGTTCGGCAGATCCGTTCCACTTTCGGCATCTAACCGAGCGGAGCCATCGCATGGTTTCTTGAGTCCCGCAGGCTCATCTGATGCGGCTGGGGGCTACTCCTTGACGTAGTGCACCCGAACAGTCTCTATCTGACCCTCCTCATTGATGGTCATCATTTCTGCCGCCAGTAACCCGTTGACACTGCGATCGTACAACAGCATGTTATCGATGCCCGTGAGGGTGCGTACCAGTTCGAAGTGCAGGTCGGGATAGGCTTGGAGTCCTTTCTGAAAATACGCTCTCAAGGGCTCACGTCCATGAATCGTTCCGGACGATTCTCCGACGAGCGCCCGCACGAATGGGCTGGTAAACTCCACGTTCGACGCATAATGTTGCTCGATCGCGTCGAGGTCGTGCCGGTTCCAGGCTGTGATCCAGGCCTGAGCCAAACTGATTGCCTGCTGTTCATTCATCACCATTGGACCATTTCCACAGAGAAGCCTTTTGAATATACCTAGCGGGCATTATTCACGAGGGTTCGTGACGAAACCGCCGAGACGCCAAGCGAGACGAGCGGCGAGCCCGCCCGCCGTCAGGCTTGTCGGAGCGGCGTCTCGGCGGTTGTAGTAGAAGTCTTCGTGAATAATGCGGGCTAGGAGCCTGTCCGACATTGCGGTTCGTGACGAGGCGAAGGAGATGCGGCCAAGTGCGAGGCCGCAGGCCCGGAAAAACCGGAGGTGTATTTGCTGGAATACATTGAGGATTTTTTCGGGCTGAGAACGACGCAGACGGCCGCAGATCGTTCGCCACAGTAGAAAGGTCAATGTCGGATAGGCTCCTAGCTAGGGTAAATGGAGCGTGATGAGCAAGGTCCTGTTGGCCGGCGCAGGAATATGATGAGGTTCGTTCTGACTGTGCCACTGTTGCGGGAAACGCCCCAGTCCCCTTGATGATCAAACCCTTGCCCCACAGTGGTCTCGCCGTCATCGCCCTGTTCAAACTGCTGAAGGGCTTGGTTTTACTGTTCGTCGGCGCAGGTCTGCTTCGGCTGGTGGATGCCGAGATTGCAACTTTCTTAGCGCCGCTGATGGATATGCTCCATCTGCATGTCCATTCTCGCCTCCTCCACGCACTCGTGCTCAAAGTCACTGCGCTGTCGCCTCACAGCGTCCTTTTGATGGGATATATCAGCCTGCTGTACGCCGCCCTGTTGTTTGTCGAAGGGTTTGGCTTGTGGCTCGAGGCGTCGTGGGCAGCCTACCTGACGGTGCTTTCCACCAGCCTCTTCCTGCCCGTTGAATTCTACGAAGTGATCCGGCAGGTGTCGGTGATGCATGTGGCGGTGCTGTTCATCAATCTGGCCATCGTGGGGTACCTCGTCGCTCAACTTGGATGGCGGTCGATGCGGTGAGAATAGAGTGCCTGATCCAGGTTGATCCCTAGTCCGGACTATTCATGAATACCTGCTCCGTCGTCCGATCCTCTC
>JACQHN010000061.1 GCA_016199015.1 Nitrospira defluvii | reverse complement strand
CTGCGTCAGCGTAGCGTTTTGAGCATCACCCTCGAAACACGACTTCTTGATGTGTTCGACTCCATATGGTAGCGTCCACTCAAGGAGACGTGATTTCAGGGAAGTCATGCGATACTCATCCTTAAGACCACACAACCTGCTTCGCGGCTGGGCCATTCTGTGGCTGCTTGCCATTCCCCTCTTCCACATACATCCCGAGACTGATCCCCATCATGGCGAAACAGGTCATGTCCACTCCCACTCGGGGACCGTACACACCGTGTTTTCAGGCGACCTCGACAGCGAGTTCGGCCATCACCGAGAGTCCACCGAGGGCACGACGACCGTAGACTCCGACGTGACCCTCTCGGTAGAAAGCCTGCATGACTGGAAGGCAGATCCAGAATTGGGCTTTTCCCTGCTGAACCATTCGACCGATCGCAAGCTCGTGAAGCCACTCTCGACACACATCGTATTCGTCGCTCACACTATCGTGACTGTTCCTCTACGCCGTGAACTGCCCGAACAGAACGGCCCTTCCGCCTTTTTCTCTGCACTCGTGGTTCGTGAAATTCCTCCGCGCGCGCCGCCCTCTTCGCTTCTCGGATAGGATTCGTTCGCGTTCACCTCTCACAACATGATCGCAAGCACCTCGATGGCAGAGGCACGCCTTTCGCGCTTTCCCGAGGCGTTTGCGAATGGAGGAGGCTCCAGATGATTTCTCGTATGGTCTTCTCAGTATTCCTGGTTGGCACAGCCGTCTGCCTTGACCAGAGCGGCGCCGTGACATGGGCCGATGAGACAGGCACCGCCGCCTATTCGCTACCCGACATCCTGACGCTGGCGCTTCAACACAACCCTACATTGGCCGGCGCCGAGGGGTTGGTGAAACAAAGTCACGGCCAACAGATCGCCGCGGGCGCCTATCCGAATCCATCGGTCTCCGGCAGTGCCGGTAGAGGAGCCATTCGTGACCCGAGCACCGGTGTGCGGGTGACCGAACGGACCGTCACCGTAGAGCAACCGCTTGAATGGACGGGAAAGCGGCAGGCCCGCCAGGAAGCGGCAGATGCAGCAGTCGTGGGAGCGAGTGCGGCGTTGGAAGACACCCGCCTGACGCTGCTCACCGATGTGAAAGTGGCGTTTTATCAGCTCCTCTTTGCCCAGCGTGATGTGGAACTCGCCGCGCAGAACGTGACTACTGTAGAGGAAGTCTTGCGGACTGTAAACGCGCGGATCATGGCAGGCGAAGCCACCTCGTTCGACAACATGAAAGCCGCAGTTGAAGTACAGAAGGCCAAGAAAGAAGTCGCTCGCGCGAATAATACCTTGCTGGTTGCCAAGGGTCGGTTGAATACCCTCACCGCCGGGTCACTCGGCAAGCAGTTCGCGATCCAAGGCGACTTCCAAACTCCCAAACAGGCCGTGAATCCGGATGCTCTGGCGCAAGCCGTTGAACAACACCCAGCCGTACGGCGCCAGAGCAAACTCGCGGAGCAGGCCGAACATACCCTGCGCTTCGAACGGGAAGCGCGCATGCCGAACATCAGCCTCTTGGGAAGTTATCACCGGGAGGCGGGAGATGAATCACTCACCGCCGGACTCAGCGTGCCGCTTCCACTCTGGTATCGGCGGCAGGGAGAAATCCAAACGGCACTCGGGGCGAAACATCGCGCCGATGCGGAACGCCTGCGTGCGCAGAATGAACTGGAACAGGCCATTACCCAATATGCGCAGGAAGTTCGCACGGCGCAGGATCAGCTGCAGGTCTTTGAGACCGGGCTGTTGAAGCAGGCCGAACAGACGTTGACGGTGGCGCGGACCAGCTTTCGGCACGGCGCAGCGAGTCTGTTGGATGTGCTGGATGCGCAACGTGTCTATCGGCAGACCTTGTTGGAATACGCTCAAGCGCGGGCTGATCTGTCGATCGCTCTGGCTCGATTGGAGCGTTCGCTCGGTGCATCGCTGTGAGACACCCGTCGTGGCCTCTGGCCGGATGGAAGAGAGGAGTGCACCGATGAACGGACGACTCACGACGACCGGAATGATCATGACCGCCATGATGCTGCTTCCAGGCTGTGGCGATCGCGGGATAGAACCGCCGAAATCTCCTGTGACCACGGAGACGAATCCGGGGGCGACCGATACCCGTTCGATCCACCCGCCTCCAGCGGTCCGGGACCGGCTACGTATTCAGCCGGCGACCCTGCGATCGATTCCGGAATTGGTCACCGCTCCCGGCGAGGTCGCGCTTGACCTCAAACAGGTCGCCAAGATCACCTCGCGCATCGCCGGACAGGTGGAGCAGATCCATGTCCAGCTGGGGGATCGGGTGAAGAAAGGCCAGCCGCTCGTCGCCATCGGCAGCCTCCAGCTCGATCAGTTGATTGAGGAATATCTCGTCGGCAAGGCGCAAGCCGATGTCGCCGAGAACAGCTTCCGCCGGACGGAAAAACTTCGTACAGACGACATCGTCACGGAACACAAACTGATCGAAGACAAAGGGCGGTACATTGAAACACAGGCGCGCTTCCAACACGTCCGCGAGAAACTCCTGAACATGGGGATCTCGACGGTCGAACTCACCCAACTCGAACAGGGACGCCATGACAAGGGTCATCAATACACCCTGACCGCTCCGATCGCGGGAACGGTGGTGGTACAAAATGCGGTGCGCGGACAGGGTGTGGCGCCGGGCGACGAATTGTTCGAAATCGTCGACACCAGCCGCATCTGGGTGTTTGCGAGTCTGCCTATCGAACAGGCTCGAAAATTCAAAGAAGGTGATTCGGGAACGATCACGCCCCGAGGCGGCGAGGCGATCACGGCCCCGCTCACCTATATCGCGCCGATGGCGGATGAGACCACCCGAACCATTCGAGTGCGTTTTGAGGTGGCGAATCTAAAGGGACAGCTGAAGCCGCGTGAATATGTCGAGGTGGCGCTCACCCTGTCCAGCCCGCCCCTGCTCGCAGTCCCGCTGTCCGCGCTCACGACCGTTGACAGGGTCCGCGGGTTATTCATTGAAGGGGAATCCGGCTACACCTTCGTGCCGGTTGACACCGGTCGAGAAGGCGGCGACTGGGTCGAAATCAGACAGGGTGTGAAAGTCGGGGACCCGGTGGTGGTCGAAGGCGTCTTCGATCTGAAAAACGTGCTCCTGAAAGAGCACATCGGATCGGGCGAGTGAGGATCGCATGGAACGCCTGTTGACTTTCTCGCTGCGTTATCGGTTCTTCACCCTGGTGGCGATCGCGGTCGTGATCGCCTCCGGGCTCTGGTCCTTTGTTCACCTCACGATCGATGCCGTCCCCGACCTGACGCCCGTCCAGGTGCAAATCCTCACACGCGCGCCGGCGTTGGGTCCGGTCGAGGTCGAGCAATTCGTGACCTTCCCCATCGAAGCCGCCCTGAACGGCTTGCCGGCCTTACGCGAACTTCGCTCCGTCTCACGCTACGGACTGTCCGCCGTCACCGCTATCTTTGATGAACAGACCGACATCTACAGAGCGAGACAGTTCGTTGCGGAACGACTGGCGCAGGCCATGGAGCGAATCCCCGCAGAATATGGCCGACCGGTCATGGGCCCGTTGACGACCGGACTGGGAGAGGTCTATCAG
>JACQHN010000060.1 GCA_016199015.1 Nitrospira defluvii | reverse complement strand
TCCCGCACGTTGCCGGGCCAATGATACTCCATGAGCATCGCCATCGCCGCTGCGCTGGCCCGATGAATGACTTTGCCCATGCTGGCCCGTGCTTCGGCGAGGAAGGACGTCACCAACAGAGGAATGTCCTCCTTTCGTTCTCGAAGGGGCGGGAGATGTATCCGTGCGACTCGGATCCGGTAGAGCAGGTCGGAGCGAAAGGTTCCTTTCGCCACATCGCTGTTCAAGTTATGGTGGGTGGCTGCCAGCACACGCACGTTGACTTTCCTGGGTTTGGATTCCCCAAGTCGGGTCACCTCTCGTTCCTGCAGAACTCGAAGCAGGCTCGTTTGGACATTGTGCGGAATATCGCCGATCTCGTCGAGGAACAAGATGCCGCCGTGGGCGGCTTCGAAGAGTCCCTGATGGTCTTCAATCGCACCGGTAAAGGCGCCCCGCTTATGTCCGAAGAGTTGACTGCCGAGCAAGGAATCCGTCAGCCCGGCGCAGTTGGCCGCTATGAAGGGGCCCTGATGCCGGACGCTGGCCTGGTACAAGGCCCTGGCGACCAATTCCTTTCCCGTTCCAGTCTCCCCTTCGATCAGGACGGTCGAGTCGACTCGGGCGAGATCCTGGATCAGTTCGTAGACCTGTGTCATGCCGCGGCTTTTTCCGACCAAATCGTAACAGTGCGCCTTCATGTCCAACAGGCGGCGGAGGTGGTGGACATCGGTCATGTCGTGCAGAAAGACGATCTTGGTTCGTGCGTCTCGCGGATCATCCTGGATCTCCACCTCTAGCCAGAGCCGTTGTCCTGCCGGGGTATCGAAGTGACAGCGGACTCGTTCCCGTTGCAGCGGGGGTTCCCGCAACATCTTTTGAAGGGCCAGCCGGTCCGCTTTCGTGAGCGGGAGAAGGGTCTCCCAGGGCGGGCTGGTGTCCAAGGGTGCAATCCCCAGGAGGTGCGCGGCAGACGCACTGAGAAACCGGACGTGCCCCTCCTGATCGATCAGCAGGGTGGCGAGGCCGAGCTGTTGCAAAATGGCCGCCACATCATCCCGCGACCGTTCCATATCCAGCAGCTTCGTGGTGAGATGACGCTGGGCACGACGGTGTCCGTGATCCTGTTCGTGTTGCCGAAGCACCTCTTCGCGTGCCGTTTGGAGGAGGGTGACCTGCTGGTCATAATTGGCCGTGCATTGCTGGATCAGCAAGAGATGCCGCGCTCCATGCCGGAGGGCCATCGCTTCGAGGTGCCAGGGCTCTTCGGACGCACCCTGTTCGGTCCAAAACCCCGATCGTACCAATCGGTCGTCTTCAGCGCTCCACGCGACCGCTGCATCGGTCAAAAAGTTCTGTAAGACCGGCGTGTGGTCACTGACGGAGAGTTGCCGGTTTTGTTCGGCATCCGGATAGAGGCGAAACAGCCAGGCCGGTGGGTGCCCGATGATCAGGAATTGCGCGTCGGCCATGTGTTCGAGGACAGCAAACTGGAATCTCTGCAAGAGATCCGCAAACAGCAAGTCCGGTCTGGGCGAGGGATCGCTACGACCCATAGGCTTCCCCCGAACGGTGCGAAGCCTCCGGCGTGAGCAGCATGGCGCGGGCCAGTGTCGTGAAGGCGTCCTCGACACCCTGCCCTGTTTTGGCACTGCCCATAAGGAGCGTCCATCCACGTTGGGCCAGCTGGGCCAAATCTTGATCGGTAATTTCCCAGTCCGTCTGCCGGTCGACCTTGTTGATGATGACGACGAAGGGAACCGGGCCAAGCGTTTCCGTGACGGTGTGCTGAATCTGGACTGCAATGTCGAGCGTCGCCCGCCGCATGCCATCCAATACCAATACGTAGCCCGATGACCCACGTAAATAGGAGGGGCGCAGCTTTTGGAACTGGTCTTCACCGTAAAGGTCCCAGAGCACGAAGGTCACGGCCGCGCCGTCCACGGTCACGGATTTCTTGTCGACGGTCACCCCGATGGTCGTCTGGTACTGTTCGGAGAAGCAGCTGGTCACGAAGCGTCGCACCAGGCTGGTTTTCCCCACGGCAAACGCCCCCACCATGCAAATTTTCTTCTCAATCATTTCACAGATGTCTCAAGGAGCAGGTGTCAGCGTGACCTGAACCGACACTCGCCTATCGTGTGTCTGAACGGGCGTGACCAGGTCTTGGTGAGGTTCCGACGCCGGGCCGATGCCGTGAGCATGGAACGTGATCATGGGAAATGCTGCGGGGTGGATGGCTTCAAGGACCGATTGGGCGCGGATCTCGCTCAGCCGCCGGTTCTGTTTCAATCGACCGATTGCATCGGTTTGGCCGATGATCTGCACCGTCGCCGGGGTACTGGAGAGGCGTGCCCATTCGTCAAGCTGACGGAACAGATCTGCCAGGCGACGCACCTCGAGGAGTTGCTCGGATGTGAGAGGCGCTGCGCCCCCCAGTTCAAACAAGATACGGATGTCCATAATCCGGTGAGCGAGGTCCCCCAAAGACTGGTCTACGATGCGCCGGTCGTCGTACTCGTCGATACCTGGGATCAACCGGGCCAGCGGTCGACTTTGCCTGATCCAATCAGCCGCAGCTGTGCCTGTGGCCGTGAGACGCGCTCCTTCCAGGGTCAACCTCACCGCCTCAGGAGGAGCCAGGACCGTTTTGGCTCGTTTCAGGAGGAACGCCGTATCGAGAGCATAGTAGGGGCTCCATCTGGACTCGACGCGACTGGGAGCCAACCCACTGTCCTGAAGAATCACGGCCGGATCGGCGGCCAATGGATCGCGCAACCCGGTGAGCCGATACCGATCGCCCTCCGAATGTGTGGACGTCACGACGAGGCCAGGTTCTGATGTGAGCCGATCGAGGTAGGCCTGCCATTGTCGGCGCTCCTGATAGACGGACAGTCCCCACCATCCCGTCGCCAGGAGGAGGGCGGCCAGCAGCACCCACGTCATGGGGGCCAGGGCGCCTCGGCGCGTTTCAAATTGAGAGCGCAGACAATCTTCCAACAGGGGCGTGACGTCGGTGAAGGCCGTGGCATCTCCCGCGAAACTGGTCAGGGCCTCGGATCGTTCGGCGTGAATGCGGGTGAGGGTGTCTTGTAGATGGACGTGAAAGGTTTCCGGCGGTATGCCACGAATCACGGCCGCGAGGATCGCCGACTCGCCCTGTTCGATCCAGACATTGAGATCGCCGACTTGCAAGGTATTCAAGGCTTGGCCGGGTGTTGTTCCAAACGAGTCCTGCACAAAACTCCGAATCGCCGTCAACATGCCCGAGACGAGGGTCTGGTCTTGCACCGCGATCGAGTCGCCGGCGACATGCGCGAGGAGCAGACCGCTGTGGGAATGAATTAGGAACACCTGTTCCACTCGATAGCACAGTGTGTGCACAAGGACGATTTCTGCGAACGGCTTACCGGTGCGTAGGGCTTCCACCCTCCACCGGAGGCTACGGATCGACAGGCTATGTTCGATCGTTTGATTGAGCGACTGCACCATGCTGCGCAAGGCATTGGCGATGGCCTGGCGGATTGCCGGCATCATGATCGGGGCAATCGCGTCGACGATCATGTGGGGGCGCTTGCGCACGGACAGCGCCAACGCTTCCGAGACGTGAGGGGTCAATGCATGGGTGAGCCGTTCGTCCCTTGCTCCACGAAGGGCAATGGCTTCGGGGAGAACACGATTCAGGTTACGGGCGTTGAGGTCGAGGTGTTCGACCTGCGCTTGCAGGTGTTCGAGGCGCGATTGCTCCGGGGCTAGGAGGAGGCTACGCAGTTCGTCATAGCCATCCTCGCCTGCCGGCGTCATCTCTTTAGGCGGGTGCGCCATCCTGTCTCCGTGGTTCGGGTGAGGGAGATGTGCCCTGACGGGGGAGAGCCCTGCCGTTGAAGGCGGCGGCCATGGTCTGGGGCGCAGACCTACGGCATCTCCGAAGGGAGTAGGACTACGAGCCTTGTCGAGGCTGGTCATGCGAGAGCCTCTGTGAGAGTTCTTGGAACAGGGTGGCAAGGGATGCTCGATCGGTTTTCTGGGTCGAGAGTTGCTGGACCGCTCCTTCAAGGGCGGCCGACAATTCAGCATGTTTTTGGCTGAACTCGCCGGTGAGTGAAACGGATTGATTGTGGAGTTGGTCGCGCAGGGCCTGGTCGGCCTGGTCACTCTGTTCCCGCAGTTGTGCGGCGGTCTGTTGGAGGACGCCGGACAGCGTATGAAGTTCCGTCGTCACCTGGCTGACGGCATCTGTGCGACTGTGTTCTTCGGCGGTCAGGCGTCCGGTCACGTTGTTCACTTCGTTTCGAATGTATTGTTCCAATGAGGCAAATCGCTCCTTGAGGTCATTCCGTAATTGAGCGGCTTCTGCCAGCAGTTGAGCCTCCAGTTTGGTGAACCGGCGTTCGTGGTCACGCACCTGGGCGCCGAACAGGATGTCACGGATCTTGTCGAGGTTGGTTCCTGCTGCGTTCTCCTCGCCGAATGAGGCGTCCATGTCGGTCGCGGCGAGACTGTCGCTGATGGTTTGCTCTGAACGTCGAGGGCGATTGAGGTCCGTCTGCCTACTCATGTGTGGTCTCCTTGCTCCCGGTCGTGCTGTCACGAAAGCGCACCAGGGTAGCACGACGCCATAGGGGCCAACAAGTAAGGCCTGCGGCCTGGGCTGGGCTGGACGCGGCCTTGTGAGGCCGTGGTCTCCTCTGATTAAGAGGGAGTGAGCAGGCGCACCTCACATTGCGGGAATGGTATTTCCACCCCTTCGGCTCGGAACTGCTCAAGGATCGCCTGGTTGAGTTCGATTTGTGCGGCCCCCACGGACGCCACCTGCACCCAGGGCCGGACGGAGAGCGTAATGGATGAGTCGGCAAACCCCGTAATGCCGATGATTGGGGCAGGATCCGGGAGGACCTGCGGGTGCCGGCTCACGAGGCCGCGCAGCATAGTCAGCGTTTTGTCGATGTCGGTTCGGTAGGACACACCAATGGAGAGATCCAGTTGTCGAACGGTCCCGAAGTTGTGCAGGATTTCTCCGACCACTTTTCGATTCGGGATCACGATGCGGGAATGATCCGGGTGCATGAGGGTGGTGGTGAAGATGTCGATCTTCGCGACGTCGCCGTGAACGCCTAGCAGCGAGATGTGTTCGCCGACTCGGTAGGGCTTGGTGAAGATGATCGATAGACCGGCTACGACGTTGCTGAGGACGCCCTGCAGGGCGAGACCCATGCCGAGTCCGGCCACTCCGAGCCCGGCGACCAACGGGGCGATTTGCAGGCCGAGCTGATCCAGCGCGATAAGAAGGCCCAGGATGACCACGAGGGCCTTGACGAGACGTACGAGCAGCAGGCGCAGCGGTGGTTCGAGATCCTGCTGATTGAGCCATCGCTCAAACAGCCTGCCGACGGATTTGGCGACGAACAGGGCGGCAAGGAGGACGAGGACCGCCCCCATGATTCGGAAGCCATATTGCACGATATATTGAGTGACCAAATTCGCCAGCGACATGCCGCCTCCCTGTAGATGTTACCGCCCGAGTAGTCCCTTCAACAGGTCCTTCCCTTGCTGCTTGAGGTCTTCCGGCTTCGCGGAACCTTTTAAGAGGTCCCCGATCGCGCCTTTGACCTTTTCCTTGACCTGCTCCTGCACCTTCCCGGCAAACATTTTCGTGTCGAGCCCATAAGAAGGGGCCTGCGTACTTCCAGTAATGAGCAGCGGGAGCGACAGGCGTCCGCCGCTCAGCGCCACTCGGGCAATTGGAGAACCGGCTGCAATCTTTTGGCTGAGGGCTTGGGAGAGGTGTAGATTGAGTTTCAGATTGAGCGACTGATCGAGGCCGATCGTGCCGCCACCCGTGGCTTGAAAATCATGACTGTCCATGAGGAGCCGTTGGACGGCGATGAGGCCCTGCTGAATGGCAAATTCGCTCTCAATCGTGGAGAAGGCTGTCGCTTTGACATTGTCCAGCGACACGCCGACGACCTTAAGCAACATCGCCGCCTCCTGCAACAGATTGATGCCGTCGATCTTGCCGTCTT
>JACQHN010000068.1 GCA_016199015.1 Nitrospira defluvii | reverse complement strand
GCGGTGTCCCAGTCGAGCTGCCACGCGGCCCATCACCAAGAGCGCGCCGGCATGGGCGGCCCGGTCGGGCGATCGAGCAACGATAGGAAGGGCTTCTTGGAGCGAGGTGTAGGCCTCCTGGAATTTCCCTTGGCGTTCATAGACCCGCGCAATTTTCACCAACGCGGTGGCGAGGCCACGGGGCTGCTTCCTCTCCCGGAACCTCGACAAGGCCAGCTGATAATACGTCAGCGTTTCGAGAAAATGATGTTGATGGTCGTGGATCTCGCCGATCCGAAGTAGTTCATGGCCAGACAGCGTGCCGGCCGAAGAGTCATTCGGCGTAGAGGCTGAGTGGGGGAGAGCCCAGATCGGTTGCTGGCCGGACAGGACAGCGAGAAGCAGGAGCCACATGATCATCGCGAAGGGGCGCTCTAACGAATCGCACGCGCGAGACGCGCAATCCCTGACTCTGTCGCACGATCCCGGGTTGTGCCGGCGAGTTAAAGACCGTGGAATGAGGTGCGGCATCATTCGGAAGCATGCGCCCGCTTGCCGGCGAGGTCAAGTAAGCGGGGTCTGTGGATCAGGCTGTGGATCAGGCGCTTGCCTCGCCTGATCGAGAGGGGTAAAATCAGTCCCGTCCCGTCGCCACATATAGGAGGTGCCATGTCTACGACACGCGCGACTCCCAAGCGAGCAAGAATTTCCCTCGACCGCAGTATCGAGCGCCTGCGCAAACAGCTGGCCGATTTGGCTCCCTATCTGGGCAAGGGTACGCCCACCCGCAGTGTGGAAGAGTTTGACCTGGAAACGGAACATCTCATCGCGGATCTGCTCGGGGAGACCTCTGAGCTGTTGGAGGCCTACGAATATGCCGAGTTCGGCGAGGCGGCCGGCTTGGTGAACATGACGGATGAAGCGCCGGAAAGCGCCGGTGTGGAGAGTCAGCGGCAACGGCTGTTGCAGCGAAGCCGGGTGTTGGAAAGCTGCGTGTCCGAACTGGAAGCGCGACGGGCCGCTGAACCGAAACAATCCCAGGCCAGCCGGCAGGTCCTCATCGGGCCGCAAGTGGCCGAACACATGTCTGCCGACATCCGCAGCCTGTCTCAGGATGCCAGTTTGCGCGAGGCAGGGCAGTTGATGGAGAAATGGAAACTGGGGTCTCTACTCCTGACGGACAATCAGGCCTATGTTGGCTATATCACCGATGCCATCCTCGCGCGCGCCGTCGTCGCCAACGGCCTGAATGCCGACACCGCCGTCAAGGTCTGCATGCGCAAGCCGGTGGTGGCCATTGAGGGCAATCGTCCGATCATCGAAGCCGTGCGCATGATGAAGGATGAGGCCACTCGGCATCTGGCCGTGACCCAGGACGGCTCCATCATCGGCGTGATCTCAGTGTCCAATATTCTGCGGTATTACTCCGGTGTGGTGTAGCAGAAGAAAAAGAGCGAATGGCTTATGGCATATGGCTGATGGAAAGAGCGGAAGAGACGGGAATTCACAATTACGCAAGCACTGCATCGTGCGTTCTTCTCGCGTCGCAACGTCCTGGAGACCAAGGAGGTAAGACATGGGGCCAACCAAAGCGATCGTCAAGGGACAGGCACTCCACGAGGCAGTGACTGGCAAGCTCATAGAGGGCGGATTTGCGAGCCACCAGGCGATGGAAGAGTACGTGAAGCATCACTATATCGCCATGCCGGTGCTCGACAATGCCGGCACACCATGGCAGCTCGATGGGAAGCCGGTCTACTGTCTTCATGGCGTGCAATACGAGACGGTCGAGAATCAGAGGGTCCATCTGGCCCGCTGCCCCGATTGCGGTGGCATGGGCATTCGCGCGGACGAACTCACAGTCGAATCGGATTGCATTCGCTGCACCGCCTGCGGCCATGAGTTCGATGCACGGTTGGAGATGATGGAGACGTAGAAGAAGGGGCCTGACAAGTCTGCGCAAGACACGGCCGGCTCACCGTCTCGCCGGCGTGCGCAAACGTGACGCTCTTTATTCATCGCGTCGCGCACCTCACGGAACGCGCACGATGAAGCTGTGCTCGTCCCACGTGCACAGTGGGGGATCAAACCAGACCACCCCTATCCAGTCTGTTGCCCATCAAACGTGATTCGTCACCGGCATCGTTCATTTGTCGAGAGAGGAGACTACGCATGCGTTCGTTCTTCTGGGTGCTGTCCATTGCACCCAACCGGCCAAACACGCCGAAGGTCCTCGAAGATTTAGGGCGAGCGGCAGCGAAACACTTATAGGACAGCTTTCCCCCAGGCGTTTCGACCGCCCCTCATTCTCACTGCGGGTAGGAAGAAGAAGTACACAAGCCAGGAGCGTAACAAGGTATACTCCGTCCTTGGACAGGAGAGAGGGGGAGATCATCGCTACCGTCTCCTTGAAGAGCGGACGCGCAGTCGTCAGGCGGTCAGGCAATCGAAGAACCGGATGGGGAGGCAGGCATGGCAGGTACAGCAGTCCGTCGGCGAGGAACGAAAGCTCCGGTGCAGAAAAAAAAAGCCGCGCCTGCGCGTCGAGTGAGAAAGGCTCGTTCCAGCGAGCCATCCGGCGCAGTCATCGTGCTGTCCGGGGCGACGGCGCTTCGCCGCCAAAAGGCTGCCGAGGTGTTGGCTGAGGAGCTGCAATTGGACCTGGCCAGCGTGGATCTCTCAGCGGTCGTCAGTAAACACATCGGCGAAACCGAGAAGAATTTGAACCGGGTCTTCGACATGGCGAACCGCCATGGGTCGATCCTCTTTTTTGACGAAGCCGACGCGCTGTTTGGGAAACGCACGCAGGTTCACGATGCCCACGATCGCTATGCCAAGGCTGAGGCGCCCTATCTCCTGCAATGTATCGAGAATCACCAGGGCCTCGTCATTCTCACGACCAACGGAAAAAGCCGCATCGAAGATGCCTTCTCTCCTCAGAAGCCGGTGATCGTGCTCGGGGGGACAGAGAAGCAAAAGCCCAAGCCTAAAAAGAAGACCGCGAAAAAGGCGTGAGAGAGGAGCAGCGGTCCCGGTAATCCCTCAAATGTTTCATTCAACATCTCTCCTGTCGCGCATCGCCCACCGTACGCATTGAGCACAGTCTCGCTTGTAGATGAGGGCTAGCAAAACCTTGGAGAGCTTATTTCACTGCGGAGTCATTGGAAAGCGCGACGAAATCCCAGCAACAGGTTGTGCAGTTGCGCAGAGTAAGTAATTAAGCCTTCGGCCTCAAATACTGAAGGAGGTTTGATTAATGCTATTGTGCCAAGTTATTCTTCGGCAATGTCGAAATTGAGATCAACGCCTAAGCTTAAGCGACCAAGTAAAAGATATGGCGCGGCGGAATTGTTTGGTCGTGCAATTACCTCCCTTCCATGGGAGGAACTCAATCACCTTTCCTCAAAAAATCATAAAGAAGTGCCATGTCCATTCAAGGCAAGTAATGCAACTTGCCATAAAAAGGACGGGGTTTGTTCCCTGGGATTATACGAACTTGGAGAAAATGAAGCGGTTTCCATGGTAGGCCAACCCGTAACCACATGCCCAAGCCGTTTTCTAGAGGGTGACAAAATTTTTCAATGGGTCAGTCAAGTATTGTTAGGTGCTGAATTTGCCAAGGTAGTCAAAGAAGTATCTTTTCTCATGTCAGACCGGGGACAGGAAGTCCAAGAAAAGGAGGTCGGTCGTATTGATAGCGTTCTGGTGAGTGAGGAAGATGGCAGGCTTAACTGGTGCGCCCTCGAAATGCAATCGGTATACTTTTCGGGGGGAAATATGGAGAGCGAGTTCGAAATCATGCGCACATGGGGTAATTCCAGTGTGCCATTTCCTTCGAAACATCGTCGCCCCGACTTTCGTTCGTCTGGACCGAAGCGATTGATGCCGCAACTGCAAATTAAAGTCCCCACACTCAGTAGGTGGGGTAAAAAAATGGCCGTAATAGTTGATAGGACCTTTTGGGAGTCCCTTGGGACAATGCAACGAACACCCCACATTTCGAATGCGGATATAGTGTGGTTTGTGGTTGCTTACGATGGACCCATAGATGGGCGATATCATCTCCGGTCGCACGAGGCTGTCTATACTACGCTGGAACATGCAGTCATAGGTCTCACAGGGGGAACTCCAGTGTCGCTTGAGCAGTTTGAGCTAGCGATAAGGACGAAGATTGGGCGTGGTGAAGCCAGGTAAGATCTTTCCCTACCAAGAGTTCGGTCATTTTTGCATGGTGCGTGTTCTTCATTGCCACTGCCTGCGTCTCGAAGCCAAACTCATTCGCTAAGTCAGATATCTCCACAGTGCTATCGTAGGTTAGTAAAACATTTCCATCTACGCGCTTAAGTAAATTAAACAAACCACGTTGGTCGATTTGCCAATGAGAATAAAGGCGACGCGCCGCAACGGTATAAGGAGGATCTACAAAAAAAGCGGCGCCTCTTTCACGTGCGTAGGACTGAATCGCCTGAATCCCATCTCCTTCAATGAAACTGAAATGCTCGCGCATTGAAGCGATAGTGCGGATCCTCTCTGCAAGAGTTTGAGGATACCAGCGAGACGCTAAGCCCCGCCCATTTTCGCCGTTCTTCACCAGGCCCGCCCCCGCTGCCATAATTCCACCGCGCTGTACACGGTTTCTAAGAATTGTGGCAAACGCACGCTCCCGTGGATTTTTTGGGGTTCTGCTTAGAGTGGCTAATACATTAGTTTTCGTCAGAGAAAAATTCTCAATTGTTTGCGCCAGCCATTCGGCCTGCCCACTAAAGATCACTTTCCATACCGCTGCAACGTCAATGTCCTTTTCCACGAGAATTACATGGTCAGCCAAACGTTCAATCCCGGCTGTTAAGCCAACTATACCGCCCCCGGCGAATGGCTCGATAAGGAGTTGAGGCCGTGGGTGCAAGGTGTTAAGCCAGCTTCTGATGTATGGAACCAGCCATGTTTTTCCGCCCGGATAACGAAAGGGTGAACGATGAGGCACTGCGGCAACGTTAATCGGTTGATCAAGTTGAACGTTCGCTGCCGTTCGATAAACTGCCTCTGGATCCTTAGCCAGGCTGGCCTCGCCATCAAGTGCTCTCGCATACTCAAGAACGCGACTCGCAAGAGTCTGGGGCACTCGGAGCACTGTGGTCTTCCCGCTCCGCCATCTCCCTGAGAACGTTGTCGATGATCTACCCATGGGCAATCTTGTAACGTGGGAATAGATTCGATGTCAATCCCTTGTTACAAGGGATTTGTCGGAGAGGTGAACATGCTATCTCTCCTTAAGACATTTCTTCGGATTCGACGGCGCCGAGCGGTAATTGATGCTGGCTTACTATCTATAGGGCACCTCTATTAACCGCTAATTGAAGCCAGAAAAAT
>JACQHN010000067.1 GCA_016199015.1 Nitrospira defluvii | reverse complement strand
GGTAAGCGTGGTGACCAGGACACGGCCCGCCACCTCGATTTGACGTACGGTCAGTTGCTTCGGCATATGGGCATACGTCTCGTGATCCATCCAGTCTGGCCGCTGAGGACAGTGCCACGGTACTAACTGGTCACGATGCCCCAGATGGTGGCCTTGGCGAAAATCGGTGATACGACGGTGATGCTGCCGAGTGAGGATATCCACGCCGTGCAAGGAGAGCATGGCTATGGTGAAATAGGTACAATGAAAGCGATCGACGAGGATGATATCTCCCAGGCTCAGATGCGAGATCAGGGAACGAAACAGTGCTTGCTCACCGCTGCCTTTCCCTCGACAGGGACCGCTCGCCCAGCGCAGCACCGCCCCGGTTGATAGCGAAATAAGAGCCACCAGCATCGCCAGTGGGAAGCCAAGTCCAGGCTGTTGTTCGCCACTTTGCGGATACGCGGCCTGGTTGGCCTCAGTGTCGGGCATGGAAATGGTCGTACCATCAAGCAACTTGACCGAGCGTCCTCGCCACTTCCACGACAGGCGGCTCATCACTTCCAGCCGCTCGCCCACCGAGCTGGCAAGGCGCTCAATCAGCGCCAGCGGCAGGCGACGACGGGCTTTGCAGTACGGCCCGCTGTTGGAACTACACTGCCTCGCGCCGTGTGCGCTACGCTCGGACTGGTACCGGGCTACCGCCTCTTGGCAGGCACCATCGGCGCTCAACGCTTGGCCAATAAATAACCCGAGCGTGGTCAACGGTGGGTAGATTCGTTCACGATACGCACCGACTTCCTCGTCCACCATGGTACAGACCATATCGTGTGAGAGCAGGTCATCAAGCGCCCGTGTTGGCTGGTCGGCAAAATCCTGCTTGAACCGTGCGACCGCATGTCGCAGACGTTTTTTTGCCATCTTCACACATGGCTGATCCTCCTTGTATAACCAGTGCTGGTGGAGTTCTCTCTTAACACATCGAGTGGCTCTCAGTCGCCAGATTGTATCGCAATTCCAGCACCGTGCGGCTTAAGGTAGTGCCATGAGGGTCTGACCCCTTAAGTTTTCCTCTGCATGGTTTCTGTTTCTCTGCTTCTTCATTCTTCCTGGTAGTCCTACGGCAGAACGGCGGCCAAGCTGACGCATCGCCGCCTTCTGAGGCGAAGAGCCGTCATCGGTTTCCCGCAGCCAAGCCGGCCCCTGATTCCGAGGTGACGCGACCGCTGTTGCGGTTCTCATCGGAATCAGCGGCCGACATCATCCAGCAGCAATGGCCACCAACGCATAGGCCATCCTGACAGGACCCAGTCGCATGACGTGGGCTTCCGTGCGCAGCTTTGTATGAAAGGGACAAATTATTGCCTGAGGCAGAACCTTCCATGAGACCTGGACACGATCGCCTGGAAAGAACTTCCCACACTGAGGCTTGAAACAGCTTGGATTTTCTACCGATTGCACCGGTGGAATCTCCAGGTCATACCACGATCGCTGCGAGAGGAAGAGGCATCGGGCTTGCTCTACAGATCCGATAACGGTTCGGCCAGTGCTCTCTAACGAACGAGAGGGGCTGCAGGACTTTTAGAACGGCTGTTTACCAACTCATGCCGATCAGGGGGGACGTGAAATGAAGAAGTTGCTGCTGACTGGAATGGGGACCCTGTTGCTGGCGGGATGTGCCATGGATGGGCGAAGCCCTAATGTCGGAGTAGGCGTCTCGGTCGGAAACCCGGTGCCGGAACCGGTGATCGTTGCGACTCCCCGAGGCGGCCCGCCGCCCTGGGCGCCGGCACATGGGCGGCGAGCGAAGGAAGTCCGGTATCGCTATCAGTACTATCCGGCGAGCGGCGTTTATGTGAACGTCAGCACCGGAAGTTACTTTTACATGAATGGGGGAAGTTGGCAGGTGGGTATGACGCTTCCTTCTACCCTGGTGCTTGATCAGGGCAACGTCGTCAGTCTTGATCTGGAGACCGATAGGCCCTATCTCTACTACGAAGAACACAAGGTGAAGTACAAGGGGAATGGTCGTCCCGACAACCCGGGGCGGGGGAGAGGGCATGGGAAAGGGAAAGGGCATGGGAGAGACAGGGATTAGCGCAATGGTGCTGTGAACAGAGTGATCGGTGCCTGACAAGGCAACAGCGACAACGCTCTGCCTCACGAGTGATCCTGGATCAACGCCTGCTACCGGAGAAATAACGAACAAACACTTCGTGGCCAAGGGGTGGAACGCCCCTTGGCCTTTGCGCTTTAGGACCACTACGCGACGAACCTTCACCGCCGCCACATAAATCCTGCACAACCCGCACAGAGCCAGACTTCGCAGAGCACCTCATCATTGAGATAGCAAAGTCTTGCCCAAGCCCGTTCGGCTTGGCAGAACTCGCAGAGGCGTTCCTTCGCATGTTCCGGACAGAGCCAGGCTTTCCGCGCTCGATCGTAGGTAGTGGCTTCACGGCCGCAACAAGCCGGGCCGAATAGGCTCGGCGATGTGATGACGCACCGGTGCGGGATCATCATCACACCTCACACCTCGCTATAGACTAGGCCCTTGCCCACAATCAGTTGAAGAATGCAGCCGTTGAACCAAATGGGATGACCCGAGAGCAGATCCGCCCAAGTCTTGATGAAGACGATGCGTGGGATTTCGATCTCTCCGCGTATCCGGCGATAGACGTTCCGGGTAGACCATTGGTTGCGCATTTCTTCCCACAGAGTGCTGATGGGAAAGCCGAGCGAGCGTTTCCAGGACCAGCACATGTTTACGTAGCCTGACTGGTCCTGGACGTATTGGCTGATGACATAGCGGCTCAGTCGGTTTCGGGATCGATGCCCCGGCTTGTAGGTCTTGATCCAGACGACCGGCGCACCGTGGAGGGCTTCCCATTGCGCCGAGAGCCATTCCTGCGAGATCCAGAAGCGGCGAGGGCGTTCACCGTCAGGGACGCGCCAAGCCCAGAAGATATGGAGCACGCCATGCCCTTCTTCCGTGCGAACCTGGTAGTACTCCAAGCCCTGGTATCCAAGCTGGCGTTCAATGCGCTGGCGCAGTTGCTTGTGGTGATAGGTGAGCTTGTCGGCGTTTCCGCCTTCAGCCGTGGAGAGGGTGACCCAGAGGACTTGGAACTGATGACATTCCCAAAACCAGAGGAGGGACCGCACCCGGTGATAGCCGCGCTTCTGTTTTCTGGTCCACTCGCCCGCGACCGGTTCCCGACGAAACTCTTTCCAACGACTCATGTTCCTGCCTCCTTGTGATAGGCGAGGCAGGACAAGGACCGGCTAAGAGAGTAGGGCGCAGATACGGGTTTTGCTTTGCCCGTGCTTTGCCCGAACCATCAAGTGCGAGGGAGAAAATGGGTCTTGTGCGAAAAAATGGATGTGACGTAACTCATTGATTAGTCACGATTAGGCGGCATAGTGTTCGATAGTCTCGATACCGGGTTCGGGCTTAAAATCCCTCGGGCCCAAAAGGCTCATACCGGTTCGATCCCGGTCTCCGGCACCAATAACAGCATAAACCCACCTACAGTCCTTGCATTTCAGCGTTTGAGGTGGTCGTGGAAGATGTGTCGCTACACTTTTTCGACGGCCAGCCTTACACTTTCTTCTCAGGGTGCGTCGATCTGAGATTGACCGCCTCACACTTGGTGACATACGACAGGATGACCAGGGCGTCTGGTTTGTGGATCTCTGCTTCGACGCCACAAAGGGGCGGCGGCTCAAGAACCTTACGAGCGTTCGACGAGTGCCGATCCACTCGCACTTGATTGGGCTAGGCTTGCTTGAGTTCGTCGGCAAGGCAGAGGGCCAAACGAGTCGGCTGCTCTTTGTTCGAGCGAAGCGAGGGAACGCACAGGGCAAGGGGCGCGAGACGGTAGGGGATGCGGTGGGAAAGTGGTGGCGCTCTTGCTCAAGCGATGCAAGGTCGAAGGGAGGAAGAACCTACACAGCTTGCGGCACACTGTGGTGACGAGATTAACGGCAGCGGGTGTCCCTCAGGATATGCGGGAGATGCTGGTAGGCCATGCATCTGACTCCGTGCATGGGCGGGCAGGTGAACGTGCACCAGGCCGCGATACCGATGACGCTGCTGAAGGGGCACCTGGAGAAGCTGGACTTTCGGTCGGCCTTATGTTGAACCTTAATTGAGGGAGGTGACCCATGCCCATCCAGCATCTGAGCGCCTCAGCGTTGACACAGAAGTTTTGGAACGCTCACTGCTTCGACTGCGGGGAGAAGGCGGCAGACTCTAAGAACGAGGCCCCGTGGACGATCTGGACGAGCGACATGTACTACTGTCCGACGTGTGCGAAGCGGGAAGGGATTGGGCCTAATGATTATTGAATCAGCCGCATGAGGAGATGTGAGGCTTTCAATGGGAATAGTTATGCAACCAATCCATCTACCTTTTCTTCGGCTTCGGCAGATTCCTCAAAATCTCGTCACTCTTTTCGCTGCGCCGTCGCAGCCAACGCGGACGTCGCTTGACCTGGGACAAGTTCTCGACGCTCTGCACACGCTGGCTCCCGACACCGAAGATCCTTCACCCTTATCCCAACGTGCGGTTTGCATGTCACCATCCAAGGTAAGAGCCGTATGCGGTAGTGCCGCACGTACGGATCTGTGCGGGGGGCGGTCAGCAATGACCGTCCTTACCGCGATAATGATTTAGAGTGAATGCACGCCAGCTGGAGCTGGTGGCTCTACGCGTCTCTGCACTTAGCTGCCTTCTTCGAGATACGACAGATCCCCCCAGCTGGTGAGTTTGGTCCACGAGGGATCGTTTGCGTCTCAGGCTGTTCACACAGAGGTACTTTTTCGTGCCCCTCGCTTTGGGCGGGTGGTGAGACGCCGAGTTGTTTCGGACACGTCAAGGAGAGACCGAAGAACTGCGTTGACCGCAGCCGAGCCTCGAAAGGCGTCGACAATATCCATCTCTAAGACCGCAACATTGCTCCTTCCCTCCTTGAGGTGATTGTTTGCTCTTTGCTCTGATTCGGGATCACGCATGACTACTGACTTGAGGAATCACCCACACCTCCACCCGCCTTCGGCGGAGCGTTGTTCTACTGTTCGAGTCGGAAGTAGCCCATGGTAAACGGATAGCCGGGCAGGAGACGGATGTGCACTTTGCCCAGGTACGTTCCTTTCTCCACTTGGACGATCTCATCGGTGATGCGTCGAAGCCAGAAGGGATTGCCCGGAAGATCATAATCGATTCGAAGGACGTCGAGATCGGGGTCACGCAGGCCCTTCGCCTGGTCGGTCTTGAACGGGTAGCGTTCCTCCTCCCCGTTTTCTCCGACGAAGATGTTGATACCGGTTTGATTCTCGGCATTCAGCTTCTTGCCTTTCCACGACACCTGAAGCCCATCGACGGATCCCTTCAGAAGTCCGACCGGCAGGGGAGAGGGGAATGTTCCCTTCACGAAGGCATCTTGTTTGGGGCTGCCTTCCGACAGGAGGGTGCGGTAGTAGCCATACGCGAGCCCGCCGGCCACGACGATGACGACAGGAGCCATGAGGAAAAACAGGACGTGACGCATAGAAGCAGTCTACAGGATCGATATGGGAAAGGTGCGTGGAGCGAACGTTTTCAAAAAGTCCCACGACCGGCATCATTGGCTATTCGACCATCAGCACCGCACGATAGCGGACCCGGTTTTCCCGTAACCTCCGGATAGCAT
>JACQHN010000078.1 GCA_016199015.1 Nitrospira defluvii | reverse complement strand
CCGACCGGGGTGAACGAGCTGCGCTGCGCCGAGCGGCCAGCCTCACCGAGGTGATGCTGAGTCCGGCTTTTCACCGATTGCTCCATTCGTTACGGCGGGCAGGCTATGGCGTGGCGGACTATCGTTATCCGAAGCTCGCTGCCATTGCCGGATTGGCAGCGAGGGTCAAGACGGAAACATCCGAGACGCTTGCTACCTGTATGGGTAGCCCCAAGACCGGAGGCGACAAGAAGGCCGCCATGTCTGACTTGCGGGTGCGTCGTGTACTCGCCTGCGATGACGTAGAGGAGCTGTATACCCTGTTGCGTCGAGCGCTTGCCTTACTGGGCGACCAAGCGAACTTGGCAGACCTCGCTGCGACACTTTGGCACTGGTCACCGATGGACGAAAAGCGTTCAAACGATCCACGCCGCCGACTGGCATACGACTATTACGCTGTCGCACCACTTTGACCAGAAGCTTTAAACAATGGAGATGGAGAAAACCATGACCACATTTCTGCAACTGCACATGCTCACCAGCTACCCGCCCGCCTGCCTCAACCGCGACGACCTCAACCGCCCCAAAACCGCCGTTATGGGTGGAGTGCCGAGACTCCGTGTATCGTCTCAGAGTTTGAAGCGGGCATGGCGGACATCGGAGCAGTTTGAAGCTGGCCTAAAAGGTCACATGGGTACGCGTACCAAGCTGATGGGTGTTCAAATTTACAATCGCATGGTCAAAGCCGGCGTTAAAGAGAAGGATGCCAAGGAATGGGCCCAAGAAATTGCTGGAAAGTTTGGTGCACTTAAATCCAAGAAGGATGGCAAACCGCTCAATGACCTTGAAATTGAACAGCTTGCTCATTTCAGTCCCGAGGAAGAGACAGCCATTAATGCTTTGGCGGACAGACTGGCCGCCGACAAACGTAAATCGACAGAAGAAGAGCTGAACTTATTGCGGGAGCACCACACCGCCGTTGACATTGCACTATTCGGTAGGATGCTGGCAGACAGCCCAAGATATAACACGGAAGCCGCGTGCCAGGTTGCCCACGCCATCACCGTTCATCGTGCAGCTGTGGAGGACGACTACTTCACCGCCGTGGACGACCTCAATACTCGCGAGGTAGATACCGGTTCCGCGCATATCGGGGAGCAGGGCTTTGGGGCTGGACTGTTTTATAGCTGTGTGTGTCTCGACTGCGATCTGCTGAGTGAAAATTTGGGCGGTACTGTCGAGTTAACAAAAAAGGCAATCAAGGCGCTGGTTGAAACTGCCGCCACGGTCGCCCCCACCGGCAAGCAGAACAGCTTTGCCACGCGGGCATGGTCACCATATGTGCTGGCTGAGAGAGGCAGTCGTCAGCCTCGTGGGCTTTCGTTGGCATTCATGAAGCCGGTCAACGAATATGGTGAAGGCATGATCGCAAATGCCGTGACAGCGCTCGACACCATGCGCACGAACCTGGATAAGGTGTATCACAGTGGGCAACCATTACCGACTGAGAGTATCAACGCGCTGAATGGTGAAGGGGACTTTCAGGCGCTGCTTAACTTTGCCGCCGGAACCGGAGGTGCGTAATGCGTCACTACCTCGTGTTTCAGCTCTACGGGCCGTTGGCCGCGTGGGGCGACATTGCGGTAGGAGAGACACGCCCATCGGCGATGACACCGACCAAATCCGCGGTGCTAGGACTAGTGGCGGCAGCCTTGGGGTTGCGTCGTCCGGATACGGCGCGCACGGAAGCGGAACGCGCCGAATGGGAGTCACGCCATATCGCCTTGGCTGCGGGCTATGGCATGGCAGTAAAAATGGAGACGCTGGGTTTGCCATTGTCCGACTATCACACTGCTCAGGTACCTTCGTCCGGTTCCGGGAGGAATCGCAAGGTCTTTTCCACCCGGCGGGACGAACTGACCCATGGGCACAAGTCTGACCTCAACACTATCCTTTCCCGCCGCGAGTATCGCCAAGATGCTTTCTATGCCGTCGCCTTATGGGCACGAGCCAACGCGCCATACACTCTAAGTGACGTTCGTCGCGCGCTGCTGGAACCCTGTTTCATGCTGTATCTTGGCCGGAAATCTTGCCCACTGGCGCTGCCGCTACAACCGGAGGTGAAGAGCGCAGAAGCTGTGGAAGATGCGTTGGCCAGCCTGCACCTCGAAGGTATCCTAGCGCGAGTGGCAGAAGCGGGCGGCGATGCCTGGTGGACTAAACTTCATCCGCGTTTCCAGCCCAGCGCGCCCTTGTTGCTGTGGGATGGTGACGCTGAAACTCTCCTGTTGCCAGAGCAAACCGTTACCCGCCGCGATGCGACGCTCTCACGCCACCGCTGGCATTTCACGATGCGTGACGAGCACCAGGCCAATCTCGGGCAAGGAGGGCAGCCATGAACGGCGAACCCCATTGGCTCTCCCGCGTCACAGCCAGGCCCGGCGTTAACTATCGTCAACTTGTTGATCTGGGCGCGCTCGATCCCTATGGTCAGCATCAGGCATTGTGGAAGTTATTCGATGTGGCGAAGGAAGACCGCACAGATCGAGCTGAATTTCTGTTCCGCACTGAGAACAAAGGCCATTTGCCAGCGTTTTATCTTTTATCCCAGCGCCAGCCTTCTGACCATGTGGGGCTGTGGGATATTGAGTCCAAGCCATACCAGCCTGACATCCAAGTCGGCAATCGCCTAGCTTTCAAATTGCGGGTGAATCCGGTTGTGACACGCGCAGGGGAAGCAGGTAGCCGCAGCAAGCGTCACGATGTAGTGATGGACGCCAAACACCAGATGAATTGGAAAAACATGCCAGAAGGTCAACGCCCCACACTGGCTTGTCTAGCTCAAAAAGGCGGTGAAACCTGGCTGCTGGCGCGCGCGGAACGGTTAGGATGCAAGTTTGATGATGCCACCGTGCGTGCGGATGGTTATTGCACCTGGCGGAAACATAGTGCCAAGAGCATTAAGCTATCCATGCTGGATTTAGAGGGTTGCCTGACCATAGTTGACCCCGCACGGTTCACAGATGCGTTACTCAAAGGCGTCGGCCCGGCCAAAGGCTTTGGCTGCGGATTGTTGCTGGTCCGGCGCGTGTGACTTAGATGAAGTTGGAATCTTTGTATGGCTGACATTCTGCCCCCGCTCAAACCCATTGCCATCAAAGAACGTCTGTCTGTGCTCTATATTGAGTATGGTCAACTCGATGTCCTCGACGGAGCTTTTGTGGTCGTGGACAAGAATGG
>JACQHN010000055.1 GCA_016199015.1 Nitrospira defluvii | reverse complement strand
GTATGCAAAAGGGAATTCATCCAGTCTACCGTGAAGCGACTGTGCATTGTGCCTGCGGGAACACGTTTAAGACGCGATCCACCATTGGAAACATCAAAGTCGACATCTGTGCCGGGTGTCATCCCTTCTTTACGGGAACCCAGAAAATCGTCGATACAGAAGGACGTGTCGAACGGTTCAAGAAGAAGTACGCCAAAAAAGACAAGTAGGCCTCAGTCGGGACATCATGGAGACCCTGCTTCCTTTTGGGGCAGGGTCTCTTGTTTTTTGAGCCAAGCGGCTTGAAGGCGGAATGGGCAAGACATGGAAGATGTGCTGATCAAGAAGTGGGAAGGGATTGCCGCGCGCTACCAAGAGCTGACCAATCAGCTCATGGACCCGGTCGTCCTCAATCAGCCTGGCATGATTCACAAGCTGAATAAGGAACGGACGGAGCTAGAGGCACCGGCGCTTCAATTCGTCACCTACTGTGAAGTGACGAAGCAGCTTGATGAGGTGTCGGTCATGCTCCAGGACCCCTCAACGGGAACTGATATGAAGCAGTTGTTCACGGAGGAGAGCAGCCACCTGAAGCAGCAACTGCAGGATCTCGAAAGCCAGGCCAAGGACTCACTTACTCCGAAAGATCCGCGCGACGAGAAAAACGTCTTTCTGGAAATCCGGGCCGGGACGGGCGGAGACGAGGCTGCATTGTTTGCCGGCGATCTTTTCCGCATGTACCTCAAGTATGCCGAGCGTAACCGACTTCGTTTGGAAGTGGTCGATGCATCTGAGACCGGCATCGGTGGGTACCGAGAAGTGATCGCCCTACTCGAAGGGAGAGGGGCGTACGGACGTCTCCGTTACGAGAGCGGCGTACATCGCGTTCAGCGTGTTCCTACTACGGAAGCCAGCGGAAGAATTCATACATCCACGGTGACGGTGGCGGTGATGCCGGAGGTTGACGAGGTCGAGGTCAACATCGATCCGAAAGACTTGCGCATCGATACGTTTTGTTCGTCAGGGGCCGGTGGCCAAAGTGTCAATACAACCTATTCGGCGGTCAGAATTACGCACATCCCGACAGGTGTTGTTGTCAGCTGTCAGGATGAGCGGTCGCAACTCAAAAACCGGACCAAAGCTATGCGGACTTTGCGAGCGCGCATTGTCGAAGCCGAACGAGAAAAACAGGACGCGGAAATCGCACAAAACCGGAAGGCGCAGGTCGGGACTGGTGACCGCAGCGAAAAGATCCGTACGTACAACTTTCCACAAAATCGGGTGACCGACCATCGTATAGGCTTGACGGTGCATAAGCTGGATCAGGTGTTGGCCGGCGATCTGGAAGAGATCGTGCAGGCGTTGCGTGCGCACTACGAGCATCTGGCCACGATGGAGTCTCGATGAGCGCACAAGGGCTTGGAATCGCCGCCGCTTCCATTCACACCATCGGAGCATTGCTGGCTGATGCCGAAGGGAACCTGAAAGAGGCCGGAATCGAACAGCCGGCGCTGGAGGCGGCCTGGTTGTTGGAGTATGTCCTCGAGCTGTCGCCGCTCATGCAGCGGGTGAAACCAGAATGCCAGGTGACAGCTGCAGAATGGGTGCGCGTGCAGGCGCTGGTCGCGCGGCGCGCCAATCGTGAACCGCTTCAGTATGTGCTCGGCACACAGGAGTTTTGCGGGCGGGAATTTCGCGTGACGCCTGCTGTGTTGATTCCTCGACCTGAAAGCGCCCTATTGGTGGACGAGACGGTCCACCGGTGCAAGGAGAACCTTGCGGCGACAGTCGTGGACGTTGGAACTGGCTCGGGCTGTCTCGCTGTATCAGTGGCCGCAGCGCTGCCGACCGCGCGAGTCTTGGCGATCGATGTGTCGCCCGAAGCCTTAGCGGTGGCGCGAATCAATATGGTGCAACATGGCCTGGACGGGCGAATCGAATGTTTCTGCGGCGATCTCTTGGCTCCCCTGAGTGAGGGCCTGTCTGCGAACCAGGGAGACGTGATTCTTTCCAATCCACCCTATATCGCAGAAATTGATTGGATGACGCTCCAGCCGGAGGTTCGATGTTTCGAGCCGCGCTTAGCCTTGGCTGGAGGTCGAGACGGTATGGATCTCTATCGGCGGCTCCTGCAGCAAGCCCCGGCCTATCTGAAGCCCGGCGGCGTTCTGCTGATGGAGGTGGGCGCAGGGCAAGCGGCGTCAGTCTGCCGTCAGGCAGAAGAGACGGGCTGGTTTCGTGTCTATGATGTTCTTCGGGATGAAGGCGGGATCGACCGCGTTGTTTGTTGTGAGAGGAAAGGCGATGGAGCGGGCCTCTGAATTGCGGCGTCATCCTCACTCCTAAACTCAATGGATCAAATCGTTATTCAGGGCGGGAGGCCACTCCAAGGCGAGGTCCGCACGAGCGGGGCGAAGAATGCTGCGTTGCCTATCTTAGCCTCGACGATTCTCGGTGGCGGCGAGTGTGTGCTGTCGAATATGCCCCGGGTCGTCGATGTGCTGACGATGGGGAAACTGCTCGGCATGTTGGGGATTGCCGTGACGCACGAGGGCGATCACACGGTGGTGGAGGCCCACACGGTGGCTTCTACTGAGGCGCCCTACGATCTCGTCCGAACGATGCGGGCATCCGTATTGGTGTTGGGCCCTCTAGTGGCCCGGTTGGGCGAGGCCAAGGTTTCGCTTCCTGGTGGCTGTGCGATCGGATCTCGTCCGGTGAATTTTCACCTGGCTGGCCTCGAGAAAATGGGAGCCACCGTTGAAATCGAGCACGGCTATATCAAGGCGACGGCGCGCCGCTTGAAAGGGTGCCGAATCTATTTCGACACGCCCAGCGTAACCGGTACCGAAAACCTCATGATGGCGGCCGTACTGGCAGAGGGCACCACGGTACTCGAAAATGCGGCCAAGGAACCGGAGATTACCGACCTGGCATCGTTCCTCGTCAAACGCGGCGCGCACATCCTCGGGGCGGGAACAGACATGATTACGATTGAGGGGGTCACTGCGCTGCACGGTGCGGAGCATGAAGTGATCCCGGATCGGATCGAAGCGGGGACCTATTTGGTAGCCGGAGCCATTACAGGGGGCCAGGTGGTGGTCGAGCGTTGTCGTCCGGAACACATGGAGCCGTTGTTGATGAAATTACGCGAAAGCGGTGTCGAGCTGATCGAGGAGAAGGAACGAATTTGCCTGAAAGTCGCAGGTCGTTTGAAGGGGACGAATGTCCGCACCAGCCCGCACCCGGGTTTTCCCACCGACATGCAGGCGCAATTTGTCGCGCTCATGGCCGTGGCCGAGGGGACCAGCGTCGTCACGGAAACCATCTTTGAGAGCCGGTTCATGCATGTAGAGGAGTTACGCCGCATGGGCGCGGATATTCGAGTCGAAGGCAACCGGGTAGTGATCACCGGCAAGGAACGGTTGACCGGGGCGCCTGTTATGGCGTCGGACCTTCGAGCCAGTGCCGGACTCATCGTGGCCGGGCTCGCCGCTGAGGGAACGACCGAAGTCTCGCGTGTCTACCACCTCGACCGGGGCTACGAGCGTCTCGAAGAAAAGTTCCGGGCGTTGGGAGCGAGCGTGGAACGGAGAAAGGGGAAGTGACTGTGAGGGCCAGGAGATCGCAGAACGAGAAGCCGCAGGGCCTGACGATCGCGTTGTCGAAGGGGAAATTATTGGGACCGGTGCTGCATCTTCTCAAGCAGGCCGGATATTACAGTCCAGGGCTGTCTGCCGAGAGCCGGAAGTTGATGTTTGCCTGTTCGTCCAAGGATGCCACGTTCTTGATTGTCAGGCCCACCGATGTGCCGACCTATGTCGAGCATGGGGCGGCCGATGTCGGGGTGGTCGGCAAAGATGTGTTGCTGGAGCAGGATAGTGACGTCTATGAGCCGTTGGATTTGAAGGTAGGAGCGTGTAGAATCTCCGTCGCCGCCTTGCAGGGACAGGCTTTGCCGGACCGGTGGTCGTCGAAGATTCGGGTGGCCACAAAGTATCCCAACGTCACCGAACGCTATTTCAACCAGCGCGGGGTTCCGGTTGAGATTGTCAAACTGTACGGCTCTATCGAGCTGGCCCCGATTGTCGGATTAGCTGACCGAATCGTTGATCTGGTCGAAACCGGCAGTACCTTGAAGGCGCATGATCTGGCAGAGGTCGAGGTGATTACCCACTCAACCGCCCGGCTGATTGTGAATCGAGCCAGTCTGAAATTGAAACACGAACCGTTGATGGCATTGATTGCCCAATTGCGGGAAGCGGTGGCTGGGGAGCAGAACGGGCAACCAACTCTACGCAGGTAGCCGTATGTTCTCCCAAGAACGGCACCATCTTCCGGTATCTGTGGCAGCGGTAGGACGGATGACATGACTATTTTTGCCAGCACCGATCGAACCTTCGCCAAGGCGTTGCGAAAAATCGTGACCCGCTCGCGGTCCCAAGGCGCAAGCGTCGAGAAAAGCGTACGCACGATTCTCAAGGCGGTGGAACGAGGTGGGGATCGTGCGGTCTTGCGTTATACGAAGAAGTTCGATCGGCTTTCCTTGAAACTCGATCACGTGCGTGTGACCTCGGAGGAGATCAAGGAGGCCTACTACCACATCCGGAAGGATGAGGGCGACTCTCTCCGGTATGCCGCGGAGCGTGTACGGCAATTCCACGAGCGCCAGCGCACCAAAACCTGGATGTATCAGGAACAGACGGCCACACTCGGCCAGATGGTCACGCCCCTTGATGCCGTCGGCGTCTATGTGCCTGGCGGCAAGGCTGTCTATCCTTCATCGGTCTTGATGTGCGCCATTCCTGCGAAAGTGGCGGGCGTTCGGCGGATCGTCATGTGTACGCCGACACCGAAAGGGGAAATCAATCCCTATCTGTTGGTGGCGGCGGATATCGCGGGCGTCGATGAAATTTATCGTGTGGGGGGAGTGCAAGCGATCGGCGCCATGGCGTTCGGCACGAAGACCATCGCCAAGGTTGATAAGATCGTGGGGCCCGGCAATATCTTTGTCGCGACGGCGAAGCGCTTGCTGTATGGCACCGTCGGGATCGATATGGTGGCTGGTCCCAGTGAGTTGTTGGTGGTAGCGGACGACGATGCCAAGCCGGCGCATGTGGCGGCAGACTTGCTCTGCGAAGCAGAACATGACGAAGATGCGCAGGTCTACCTGGTCACGACCTCGGCCTCGCTGGCCAAAGAAGTGGTGAGATTGATCCAGGTGCAATTGAAAGGTCTGCAGCGCGAAAAGATAGCGGCCAAATCGATTGCGCGGCACTTTGTGGCATTCGTTGTTCCGACTATGGATGCGGCTATCGAGGTGGCGAATGAGATCGCGCCAGAACATCTGACTCTGTCAGTCGATCGACCGTTCGACTATTTGGAGCAGGTTCGTCATGCTGGCGCGTTATTTTTGGGTCGCTACACCCCGCCGGCCGTGGCAGATTATGTGGCCGGTCCGAACCATGTGTTGCCGACCGGCGCGACCGCGCGATTCTTTTCTCCGCTGTCGGTGAGTGACTACGTGAAAGTCAGCAATATCGTGCATTACACCAAGGAAGAGTTGACGAAAGCCAAGGATCATATCGTCCGACTGGCGCATATCGAGGGCTTCGATGCGCATGCCAAATCAGCCCAAAGCAGGTTCGTATGAAAAAGAACGGAGCCCCTAGGCAGGCCTCGCTTCACCGTGCCACCAAGGAAACTGATATCCGCGTCGAGTGGATTCTGGACGGTACCGGGCAAGGGAAGATCGACACCTCCATCCGGTTCTTCGACCACATGTTGGATCTCCTGGCCAAGCACGGATTCTTCGATCTAACCGTGCAGGCCAAAGGGGATATCGAAATCGACGAACATCACACGGTGGAGGATGTCGGTATCGTCATGGGCAAGGCCCTGCACCAGGCGCTGGG
>JACQHN010000054.1 GCA_016199015.1 Nitrospira defluvii | reverse complement strand
GACCATGGCGCCGAGGTCATCGATCGGCCGGCAGCCCTGGCCACTGATGACGCACCGACGGAAGTGGCGCTGTTGCAGGTCTTGGAGGCGTTGGGTAAGGAAGGTTATCGGCCCGAGTATGTGGTGACCCTGGAACCGACCTCTCCGTTCAGGACCACGGCCTTGATCGATCGGTGCATCGAAGCGGCGATACAACATCAGGACGTCGATTGCGTGATGACGGTAACGGAAACCCGCAAGTGTTACGGGCGGCTTGAAAACGGCCGGTTCGAATATCTGTTCCCTGATCAGCCGCGCCGCCGGCAGGAGCGCCGACCGTTGTATGAGGAAAGCAGCACGGTATACGTGACGAGGACGAGCGCATTGGAGCGTGATCGCTCCGTGCTGGGCCGGACACGTTATGGTCTAGTCGTGGAGGACCCGCGCGAGGCCATCGATATCAACGAACCCTTAGACTTCATCGTGGCGGAAGCGGTGCTCGCGCAGCGCCTTGTGGAGGACCAGCATGGCTGAGATCACACCGATTCAGATCGGCCCCTATCGCATCGGACCAGACCATTCCCCGCTGGTAATTGCCGAGGCGGCGGTGAACCATCAGGGCGATTTTGAGACGGCCAAGCGCATGGTTTATATCGCCCATGCCATGGGAGCCCACATCATCAAGTTTCAGATTCACGTGTTGGACAATGAGATGCTCCGCGACACGCCGCAATCCGCCAATTTCGCCGAGCCGCTCTATGTCACGCTGGATAAGACGAATCTCTCCGTCGATCAACATCGTGAACTGAAGCGGCTCTGTGAGTCGTTGGGCATTCTGTATCTCTGCACGCCGTTCAGCCGGGTGGGAGCCGATATCCTCGAAGAGCTCGGGGTGGTGGCCTACAAGACCGGGTCCGGTGAACTGACCAACTTGCCGCTCATCGAACACATCGGACGGAAGGGGAAACCCATGATCGTCTCGACCGGCATGTGCACGATCGAAGAGGTGGGAGAGACGGTCGCGCTGTTGCGAAAGTTGAACACCCCGTTCGCCCTGACCCATTGCGTGTCCGCCTATCCGACTCCTTATGACCGGGTCAATCTGGGCATGATCGGAAAATATCGAGATCTGTTTTCCGTCCCCGTCGGTCTGTCCGACCATTCACGCGGGATCTATACGGCGATCGGGGCCGTGGCGCTCGGTGCCTGCGTCGTGGAGAAACACTTTACGCTGGATCGGCAACAGCCGGGGCCGGATCATCCAGTGTCGATCGAACCGGATGAGTTGAGTGAGTTAGTCACGGGAGTGGATGCCGTGTTTCGAGCGAGAGGGGCGGATCGTGAGATTTTTCCAGAAGAGCAAGAGATCGTGGCCTGGGCGCGTGAAAGCGTCGTTTCCGAGGTGGCGATCGCGCGCGGCAGCGTGATTACCAAGGAGATGGTCTGGGTGAAACGCCCGAGTCCCGGTCCCGGTGTCGTCGCGGCAAAGGACCTCGGAAAGGTCATCGGCAAAGTGGCGCAGGTAGATATTCCTAAAGACAGCCAGATTCGCTGGGAGCAGTTGAACGCATGAGGCCGCGCAGGATCGCCGTCGTATCCGAAGCCAGGGCCACCTATGGGTACATCAAGAATGTGATGCATCTGATCGAGCGGTCCAAGCAGCTGGAGCTCCAGCTCATCGTCACCGGCATGCACCTGTTGAAAGAATACGGTTCGTCGATCGATGAGATTCTGCGGGACGGGTTCAAACCGGCGGCGCGCGTGGACATGTATGTGGGTGGGGATACGCCGACGGCCTGGTCGAAATCGCTCGGGGTCGAAATACAGGGGCTCGCGCAGGTCTTCGACATGTTGAAACCAGATCTCCTCCTGGTGGCGGGTGACCGGGCGGAGATACTGGCAGCGACTGTGACGGCCGCCTATATGAACATCCCCATCGCCCACATTCAGTCCGGAGACCTCTCCGGCCACATCGACGGCTCCGCCCGCCATGCCATCACGAAGCTCGCGCACATCCATCTGCCGGCCTGTGAAGATTCCGCCGAGCGGGTGCGAAAAATGGGCGAGGAGTCCTGGCGGATCTTCAACGTCGGTGCTCCACAACTCGATGATGTCGTGCACGGCAAAAAAATGGCGCGTGCGGAGTTGTCCAAGACGTTCGGGGTGGATTTCGACAAGCCGGTCCTACTGGTGATCCAGCATCCGGTGCTGGCGGAAGTGCATGTGGCGAAGAAACAAATGGAAGAGACGCTGGCCGCCGTGCAAGACAGCGGGTATCCCGCGCTGGTGATTTATCCCAATGTGGATGCGGCCGGGCAGGAGATCATCAACGTTATTCGGCAGTACGAGGACGTTCCAACGATCAAGACGTTTAGGAATCTCGATCGGGAGGTGTTTCTGAGTTTGTTGACGGCCGTCTCGGTCCTCATTGGGAACTCCAGCGTCGGTATCCTCGAAGCGCCATCGTTCAAACTGCCGGCGTTGGATATTGGCAGTCGTCAGACGGGACGCATGCGGGCCTGCAACGTGATCACGGTTCCGGAATTCGACCGGCGACTGATCGGGCAGGCGATCGAGCAGGCGCTCCATGGCAGCCGGTTCAGGGCGATGCTGCAGACCTGTGAGAATCCCTATGGTGATGGCAACAGTTCGGAACGGATCTGTCGGGTTCTGGAAGAGATCGATCTCGGCAGGCTCCTCAATAAACAGACGACCTATTAGCAGGATGTTGAAAAAATCCGCCAGCTTTGTTCTCGCATCGCGCAGAGGCTCACCGTACGGCTCACGGGAAAAGAGCCTGTCTGGGCAGGCTCGGGGCGGGTGGGTAATGGGTAAGATGATGTGGCTTCGCCTCCAAGACACTGCCGGCTCACCGTCTCGCCGGCGTCCACACACGTGGCGCTCATTATGCTTCGCGCCGTGGACCTCGCTGCGGCCGCGCTGGACGGCCTTTTTGACCATCCTGCGGGCTCTCTCAATGTCGGCTCCGACTCCGCACCATTTGTATTTTGGAGGTGGCGAAATGGTTTTTCAACAGCCTATTAGAGGGACAGATCTTTTATGAACGTTCCTGTGTTGGTCACCGGCGGCGCCGGTT
>JACQHN010000002.1 GCA_016199015.1 Nitrospira defluvii | reverse complement strand
CATCAAAGCCGCCGGGTTCGAAATCAAAGAGTATGAGTTGGGGTTGATCGGGCTCGCGCCCATCTACAAAACCAATCTACCCAAAACCTCGGCGGAAGAAGAGGCGCTCCGGAGGTTTCTCGCCGATCCCTCCGTCCAAGTGCTGACCTTTACCGATGGTCTGCAAGTGAAGGGGTTGGCTCCTGATTTTGCGACAACCCAAGCCTGTGCTGATTGCCATAATGGCCACCCGCAATCGCCCAAGAAAGATTTTCGGCAAGGAGACTTGATGGGTGCGATCGTCGTTCGGCTGGGGGACAATCCCTAAACAGGAAGGTGCTGGGGCAATCCAGCCTCGCGTTCGGATCACTGGATAGTAACGTCATTCGTCAACCGACAGCCGTCCAAAATTTCTGTGGGCGATGCGTCCTTTCCGGCTGGGCGGGACATTCCGAGAGGCCCCGCCATTGACCGCAGCCGATGGTGCGGCGCAGGACGTTATGTTGTCAGGACGCAGGCCTGGAATTCCGTAGTTCCTCAAACGTCCCCGTTCCGCATCCCAAGCCACCGTAGGTCATGCCGAAGAAGCCGCAGTAGGCGCCGGCCTTGAACGCCCAATCCGTGCGGGTGGCGCTCTCAATCCGGCCATCGTGAATGAGGAAGGACACGTATTGGGATCCCACCGGCACCATCGCAGGCAGGGGAAGAATCACGACATAGAGCACCATACCAGCCCACCTCAAACCACCAGTCTTATAGATCCATTGTTCTGTGCCATCCTCGCCTGTCGTTATTTCATCCGGCTCCCCCCACTGCGCGCGCAAATCCGTTGCCGTTTTCAGGCCTCCTTCTATCCCGACCTTGCGCACATCGATGGAGCCTCTGGCCTGATCGACCTTCGGACGGTCGCTCGACTCAGTGCGACTCCCGAGCGTCCAAGCCCCGACACCGATGCATCCTTGGAGGGCCAGCGATGCGACGATCAAACCGGCAAAACGTATGTACCCCTGCATAGAAGACCTTTCTTGTCCCAGACATCCTCGCCCGCACGTCTCTGCCGCCCTGTCCTCGCGATCTGGCATAGAACCCACGACCAGCCGACGATCGCAGCGTACTCAGGTCTCCCCCGCAAAACAAGAAGGACGACGCGCTTTGGTGGATGCAGAGATGTCCTCTGATCTTCCTGCCGCAATCAATTGACCACAATGTAATCGCGCGCTAGCGTTTTGCTCTCGATGGTCTGAATGCGAGACGTATCGATGGCGAAAATTCTTGTACGACAGTTCAATGAGCAGGCGGTGGACCGATGACAGAAGCGAGCCAAGGAGAATGACCGGTTTCTGGAATCAAGCCGATCATGGCGGACGCGAAGAAACTTCGACGAGAGGATCGGACGACGGAGCAGCTAGGAGCCTGCGCGCGAACGTCCTACGAACAGGACAATGCTCCATGGATATGAACGCTCCATTGCTGTACACTACGCCGTCTCAGCGGAGCATGATGCGCATGGCACGCACGATCACCGAGATCGCCGCATCTGCATAAGAACGCGTCAGCAATCATCGACGGAGAATATGGCGTCCGATCCCATCCTGCCCGATCCGATCTCGCCCAGCGAAACTCCTCCGGGATCGAATGCCTGGCGGTCCTCTTCTGCCCAACGGCATCCGATCGTTCTGACGCTGGCCATACTTGCGTTGGCGGCCGGTCTCCGCATGGCCCTTACTTCCCTCTGGGGTTCCGGCTATCCCTTCATCACGTATTATCCGGCCATCATGTTCATTGCGCTGACCTGTGGCTGGCGCTATGGTATCAGCGCGACGCTGACCTCGGCGGCGCTCTCACTCTCCACCAACTTGTTTCTTGACATAGGGGCCTTGCCTCGGGAGCAGGGCGCGGCCTTGATCGTCTTCATTGCCGCCAACATCGTCATCGTGTTGCTGTCCGAAACCGTGACTCGGGCGCGCCTCCAGGCGCAGGCGGAGGCGTCCATTGCGCGGGCCGAAGAGCATCATTTACGCCGGGAGATGCGAGCGCGTGTCGAGGCGGACGCGTTGCTGCGCGAAAGTGAAGCGCGATTCCGGGAGATGGTCGAGGCGACTCCGAACGGCGTTTTATTGGTGGATGAAGGCGGGCAGATTGTCCTGGTGAACCACGCGATCGAGTCCATGTTCGGGTATGACCGGACCGATTTGCTCGGCCGGCCGGTGGAGCTGTTGCTGCCCGAACGTCATCGCGACGTGCATCCCGGACATCGCGCGTCGTTCGCGGCGGTGCCGACCGCGCGGCCCATGGGCCATGGGCGCGATCTCGCCGGCCGCAGAAAGAACGAAACGGAATTTCCGGTGGAGATCGGTTTGGCGCCGATCACGATGACGCAGGGCAGGATGGTGCTCTGTTCCGTCGTCGACATCACGGAACGCAAGCGGGCCGAGGAGGCGTTGCGCGACAGTAAAGAGCGCCTGCGGTTGTTTATCGAACACGCGCCGGCTGCCATTGCGATGTTCGATCGGACGATGCGCTACATGGCGACGAGCCGGCGTTGGCTGACCGATTATGGTGTGCAGACTGAGGTGCTGGGGCGGTCCCATTATGAGGTGTTTCCCGAGATTGCGGATCGATGGAAGGAGATCCATCGTCGCGCGTTGGAGGGCGCCGTCGAATCCGCGGACGAAGATCGATTCGAGCGGGCGGACGGCAGGATTCAATGGCTCAAATGGGAAGTCCGTCCCTGGACAGGTCGTGACGGGGCTATCGGCGGCATTATCATTTTTTCAGAAGATATCACTGCCCGAAAAGTTGCGGAAGCGGCGTTGCGTGAAAGCGAGGCGCGATATCGGGCCACCTTCGATAACGCCGCCGTTGGCATTGCGCAGGTCGGGTTGGATGGACGCTGGCTCCGTTTCAACGATGCGATTTGCGCCATCACGGGATATTCCCGCGAGGAGCTTCTGACAAAAACCTTTGCCGACATCACCCATCCGGACGATATTGAGCCCGAGTGGGCCAGCGCGCGCCGCCTGCTGGCCGGCGAGATCGAGACCTTTTCACTCGAAAAACGCTATATCCGAAAGGACAGCTCGCTCATCTGGATCGAGCTGACCGCGTCGCTTCAGCGCGATGCGCAGGGCCGCGCCCAGAATTTCATTTCAGTGATCGAAGACATCCATTGCCGGAAAGAGGCCCAGGCGCAATTGCTTCAATTGGCGGACGACCTGGAACGACGAGTGGTGGAGCGGACCAAGGAATTGGCCGTCTCGCAGGAGCGGCTCCGCGCGCTGACGACTGATTTGAACCTGACGGAGCATCGCGTGCGGCAAAAGCTGGCCGTCGATCTGCACGACTATCTCGCGCAGCTCCTGGTACTGAGCCGCATCAAGTTAGGCCAGGCCAAGCTGGAAGACGTGACCTCGTCGGTGTCCCAGGCGATGACGGAGGTCCAAGAAGTGATGGACCAGGCGCTGTCCTACACGCGCACATTGGTCGCTCAGCTCAGCCCTCCGATCTTGAACGAGTTTGGGCTGCCGATGGCGTTGAAGTGGCTGGCGGAGCAGATGCAGCAGCAGGGGCTCATGGTGTCGATGGAATTGGACAAGGAGACTCTGCCCTTGCCCGAAGAGCAGTCTGTGCTGCTGTTTCAATCGGTCCGCGAGCTACTGATGAATATCGTGAAACATGCGGGCACCAACGAGGCGAGAATTGCGGTGACGCAAGCGGGCGGCACCCTGTGCATCACGATATCGGATCAAGGCGCCGGCTGCGATCCTGTTGCGGCTGAGACCAGTTTCGAACCGGGCTTCGGCCTGTTCAGCATTCGTGAGCGTATGAAGGCCTTGGGTGGAAGGTTTGAGTTGCATTCGACGCCGGGACAGGGGACGACAGCCACTCTTCTGTTGCCGCTCGATCATACGAGGGTACCGGGCGCTGAGTTGACGGGAGAGAGCGAATCGAGTTCAGAGTCGGGAGGGAGCTGTTCTGATCTGGCTGCATCCGGCTCTCAACATTCCTTCCAGCACCCCACCATCTCGCAGCTTCCCAAGATACGGGTGCTGCTGGTGGATGATCATCGCATGCTGCGGCAGGGCCTCAGGACCATCGTGAGCTTGCATGCGAGGCTGGAAGTCGTCGGCGAGGCGGGAGATGGTCTGGAAGCCATCGAACAGGCCCGTGCGCTCAAGCCGGACGTCGTGGTCATGGACGTCAATATGCCCCGGTGCGACGGCATCACGGCCACCAAGAGCATTAAAGAGGAATTCCCGGATATCCAGATTGTGGCGCTCTCCATGCACAACTCTCCCAACATCATTGAGCGGATGAAGCAGGTGGGCGCCTCCAACTACCTCACGAAGGAGAGTGCCGGTAGTCAGCTCTGCCGAGCGATCGTCGACGCGGCAGCCGGCGGCGAGTAATCCACGGCCTAGCCCGCATGATTCACGAGCGCTTCTGCTGCAATCGCGGATTCGCCGCTGCGACCAGCCTATCGGCGGGCGGGCTCGCCCCTCGGTCGGTCGACATCCTGTTCAAGGATGCCTCCCT
>JACQHN010000070.1 GCA_016199015.1 Nitrospira defluvii | reverse complement strand
GCGTCGGCGCGCGACATGCCTTCGCCGTCATCGGTGATGCGAATCAACCCGAGGCCGCCGTCTTTGATCTCGACGGTAATCGTGGTACTGCCGGCGTCCAGGCTATTTTCGACCAGTTCCTTCACGACCGCAGCCGGGCGTTCGACGACTTCCCCTGCCGCGATTCGACCGATGACATCGTTCGGGAGGACCTGGATCTTTCCCAAACTACTGGCTATGTCCATGGGAGGAAACGCCCCCTGCGGTGTGAATCGAGGATGAATCGGTGGAGAGGAGACGACGCAGCGGATCCAGGGTCATCGAATTTCGGCCATCTTCGCTTTCGCGAGCTTCGCTTCGTCTGAAGTGGAGTATTCCTCGATGACCCGCTTGAGATACTTCCGCGACTTGGCCGTATCCCCGGTTTCCGCCGCCGACAAGCCCAGCTTAAAGAGTGCAGCGGGCACTTTTTCGTTTCCCGCATATTCATTCACCACATGCTCGAACGACTGCATCGCCCGAATATAATCCTTTTGGCCGTAATACGACTCACCCAGCCAGTAATGCGCGTTGGGCGTGAGCGAGGTCGAAGGGAAGTCCTTGATGAAACGCTGGAAGCCGCTGACGGCGAGATCGAACTTACCGTTGAGATAGTCATTGTACGCCAAGTTGAACGCCGAGGTCGGAGTGATGGACGGCACACCCGGCACAATCGACGGCAGATCCAGTGGCCCGGCCGGCTTCGTCACTCGTGCTTGGCGAGTCGCTTCAGCGATCGCGAGGTCCGAGCGCATGGAGGCCGCTTGCGCGAGTTGTGCTTCCTCGATTTTCGCCAGCCGTCCCTCTAATTTTTGGAGTCGAGCCTGCGCATCATCAAGCCGCAGCTTACCTCCTTCCGGCTCACGAACCCGTTCGAGTGATTCCAACCGACGCTGCATGGCCTCGAACCGCTTCTGTTCCTGATCTTGCGTCTTCGCGATGATCGACACCTGATCCCGAATCTCTAAAAAATCGGCATGCTTCGCACAGCCTGACAGAAAAAGACCACAGGCGAGCATGGCGCCCACCTGCAATGACACCATGCGTCGGAGCTTCATCGTTCGTGCAACTCCTTTAATTGGTTCAGCTTGTCGATCGCCTTATTGGCTTCCGGCGACCTTGGGTACAGATCGATGACCTGTTTCAACGCCGAGGCGGCACGCTTCCGATCCTTCAGCGCGAGATACGCATACCCTTTTTTCAGAAGCGCAGCCGGTACCTTTTCACTGGCGGGATGATTCAATTGCACCTGATCGTAGGCATCGATCGCACGCGGATAATCTTTCTTGCCGTAATACGACTCGCCCAACCAAAACCGGGCGTTGGGGGCCAGATCCGAGTGGGGATGTTGCACGAGAAACTCCGCAAATCCTTGGCGGGCGCCGTCCAAATCTCCCTCTTTAAAACGAGTCAAGGTCCGCTCATAGGACTCTCGATCCGCCATCAAAGCGGCGCTGCGATTCTCCGAACGGGATCCCACGCCATTGGACTGAGTGGTGGACGGGGTCGGCGCCGGAGCGGGTTCCGGCGTCGGCATCGCCTGCGTCTGTGCAAGGGGCGCGACCTCGGAGACAGCCGATGCCTGTTCGGTCCGCTGCGAGGCGTTGGCCCGAAGCGCCGAGAGATGCTGTTCGACCTGCTTCAGGAACGCATGTTGGTTGTCCAGATTCTTGTCGAGGGTTTGAATTTGAGCCTGAACATGCGCCAGCTCACGCGTCGTCTCATCGAGGCGACGTTCCTGCTCCTCCCCGCGAGACACAAACTTTCCACCGGCATTTTCCAACGCCTTCGCCACCGACGCCACGCTTCGGTTCACTTCGTTGAGGTGGTCGGCCGTGACCTTGTTATCGGCATCGATCTTCCCAGCCAGGGCATCCGTGCGCCGGCTCAAGGCGGTGGTGTCTTGTTCCACCGAGGCCGCAAGATGCTTCACCGTTTGGTCCTGCTGCACGACCCGTTCGCCCAGACTGCCTAAGGCTTGCTTGAAATCGACCAACGCCTGATTGAGCTTCGACACTTGGTCCGCGAGCGTCTTGTTTTGAGCATCCAACTGCGCCACATTGTGCAACCGAGTCTCTAGGGCATGTGCCAGCTTCTGCTGCTCATCCAGCCGCTTCTGCTGTTCATCCAACCTCGAGTCGACCTTTTGCGCCAGCGCCGTCGTGGTCTTTTGAACCGTGTCCAGCATGTTTTTCTGAATGGCGTCGATGTGAGTGGTGACTTGATCCATCCGAGCCGTCGCGGCGGCCAGTTCGGACCGGCTCCGATCCCGCTCCCCTTTGAGCATGGCATCTTGGTCCACCAACTGCTTTTCGACCCACCCCAATCGTTTGCTCTCTTCGAGGGAGCGTTTCTCGCCCTCGCCCATTCGCTGACTGAGCTTCGAGTCCTGAGAGGCCAATTTAGCCATTAAGTCATCTTGCCGCGCTTCCAGGCTCTGAGTGCGATGGATGGCTTTATCGACGTCTCCCCGCAAGGAGGGAATGTCTTGCTCGCGCAGGGACACGATTTCTTGATTTTGCCGAGCTCTGGTCTGGGCTTGCTCCTCCGTCGTTTGCTTGATGCGACGTTGGAGTTCCCGTTCGGTTTGCTTGAGATCGGCCTGCTGCGCCACACAACCCGATAGCAGCGCGAGACCCGTCCCCATGAGCACCAGCACGACAGACCCGCACCAGGGCCCGTGGCCGCATGAAGCGGCCAGGCCCGCGCTCGACCGTTCGTTCGCCACCTTAGTTCGATGCATCCATCCACCGTCCATGACAAGTCTCCCTTGACCGGCGCCCGTTCCGGAGAATCATGTCACATCGTCCATGATCCGAACAGTTATTTCGATCGGACCACCACGTGACCACGCCGATTCTGTTGATAGCAGCTTTCGTTGCGTTCATTGCAGAACGGTCGCTCCTTCCCGTAGGACACCACCGCCAGCCGGTTGGCGCCCACGCCAAGTTCGACCAGATAGTTCCGCACGGCTTTGGCTCGTTTTTCACCCAACACCAAATTGTAGGCCAGCGTCCCTCGCTCGTCGCAATGCCCTTCGATTTTGACCAAGGACCCAGCATTCCCTTTGATCCACTGGGCGTCCTGCGTCAACGATTGGCGGCCTTCCTCGGTAATGGTCCAGCTATCGTAGCCAAAAAATACATCGCGCAATCCTGCCTCCGCCGACGCCGCTTGCTCCTTGGCCTGCTCCCGGCGAATGTCCTCGATCTGGCGCGCCGTGCTCTCCGACGGCTCAACCTTGGCCAGCATCGTGCCCCCGCCGCCAAGCCGTTCTTCGGATGGGGCCTTCCCGCCGGACACCGAATCAAACCCGCGCAAGCCCCCGCTCTCAGGCTCGTCCTGCGGCTTGCTCGACAGGGACAAATCCGGGAATGTGGCGCTCGGAGCGTCGAATCCGCCTCCACCGGTTGATCCGGTCGAGCCGGTCGAGCCCATCGATCCCATCGCACTTGGAGCCGGACCTCCCGACTTCGCCATGCCGCGATCCGAAGACTGCGCGTCACCGCCGGACTGAATCGACTTTTTTGAACAACCTCCCTGAATGACCAACAGCATCCCGACGACCACTGTCAGGCCCATTGTCGCTACCCGTATCGTCATGTCGTTACTCCTCATGGCTAGTGAATGGTTAATATATCGTAGACACAGTCGATTGTGTGATGGTCGCGCCTATAGCGCCGGTGACCATGACGGCGAGCTATTGTGAGTCCCGCCGAAGGTGATGCGCTCCAAATTCTTCCCGTCCGTATCCACCATATAAATATGGCTCTTTCCATCGACCGTCGAACTGAAGGTGAGATGCCGGCCATCAGGCGACCAGGAGGGAGAGTCATCGATCCCAGGCCCTGTCGTGACCTGAACGCGCTTTTGTCCATCCGGCGACACGATACAGAGTTTATACAACCGCTGAGAGGTCCGACAGACATAGGCGACCCAGTTCCCGCGCGGCGACCACGCGGGGGCCGCATTGTAGTCGCCTTCATAGGTCAGTCGACGCACATTTGACCCATCCGCACTCATGATAAACACCTGGGGGGCGCCGCCACGGTCGGAGGTAAAGGCCATTTCCCGGCCCGTGGGTGACCAGGTCGGCGACAGATCGCCCCCCTGATTCACCGTCAGCCGATGCGACGCTTTGGTCCGCGTGTCGAGCTTATAGATCTCGGAGTTCCCGTCCTGACTACTGGCGAACGCCAGGAAGTTGCCGTCAGGCGACAAGGCGGGAGTAATGTTCAGACCCGCCATCGAAACCAGCGTCCATCGCTTGCCGGTCGCAAGTTCCAGGATGTCGATGTCCTGCGTATTCCGGCTCCGATAGGCCGTGAATACGATGAACCGGCGATCGGGCGACCACCGCGGCATCAGATTGAGAAACCCGTCCGCCGTAATTTGTTTGGGCTCGTACCCATCGTAGTCCATCACAAAGAGTTCGCGCGCGTTGCCGTGTTCCGCCACATACACAATCTTCGTGCGGGCGATGCCAGGCTCTCCCGTATAGCGAAACACCAACTCGTCGGCAAACCGATGGGCCATCAAGCGCACGACAGACGTCGATCCGACATACCGTTTGCCGCCGACGACTTCGTCGCTGCCACTGTCGTAGACGAAGCCATCCATCGAGAGTTCGGAGTCGGCGCTGCCGTTCCTCGGGCCTGATTTTCCCCACACCAGGACCGACACGCCGTTCTCGGCCGCCTGTTTGAAGATGGCTTTGTCGGCGGTTGAGACTTCGCGCGCTTTCACTCCGATCCCCGGCAGGTCTACCAGCGAAAACACCAGCGACCGTTGCAAATCGGCCTTCAGGACTTCCTCAATACGCCCGCCCAACCATTCGGGGCCGCCACCGTTTTGAAAGCCGAAGACGCCGATGGGAATTTTCTGAAAGTCCGGCCGGGTGGCTTCGAGAAACACATCGGTCGCGCGGGAATCGAGAATCCCCAAGAGTCCGGCTCCCACCACGACACAGAGCGCTAACATAAGACCGATGATGATCCGATTCATCCTGCTGCCTCGCCTACGGCAAATGTAAAGTGCGCATCAAAATATGAGTCTGTCAGATCGGACGGGAAGGGCGGCAAAGGAACCGCACTCTGCACGGCCCGCTGCGCGGCCAGATCGTAGTACTCGTTCCCGGACGATTGTTCGATCACCACACTACTGACCCGTCCATCCCGCTCCAAACGAAATCTCACCATCACCGTCAAGGCTTTCCCGGACAGATCGACCGGCGGGGCCGTCCAAAACCCGCTGATCCTCGCTTGCACACGAGCCAGATACTGGTTGGACCCGGCCACTCCCGCCACTCGCAACCGGGTGTCAGGCTTGGTGCGAGTCACGCTCGCGGTCATCGGAGGTGTGCTCACGGCTGGCTGGGGTTCGCGAAACATCGGTTTGACCTCTCGCACCGGTTCGGAAAACTTCACCGGCGGGAGCGTCTGTAGTTTTTTCAAGTCTTGCAGTTCCCGGTCGAGATCGCTGTTCATTTCTTCCGACAGCGACGCGCGTTTCGGTGGGACCACAGTCGGTCTCGGAGCCTCTGGTGGCGCCTCGACAGGGACCGGGGCAGCGGCCAAT
>JACQHN010000069.1 GCA_016199015.1 Nitrospira defluvii | reverse complement strand
TCGCCTGCTCGGCCGGCTTCAAGCGACGGCTGACCTGGGCAGCATGGACCCCCAAATAATCCGCAATCTCGGCCTACCGATACCCCTATTGCCGATAGGCCCTGTGGATGAGCCACACCGGCTCTCCTTTCCGCTGAAACAGAACGCCTGGGAGCGCGGGGGCTACCCCTCACGATGTGCGATTGCAAGACCTCATTTCTTCTGCAAACAACCGGAGACACCGCTCTGATTGCTCTCGCGTATGGTCTACAAAAGGATGAAGATCGGGCGGGAGTGTTTGCCGCGCAGACACCGCCGGGAGCACCCAACTAAACCTTGCATGCTCGAATCCGCTAAACTCGGCTTGCCCAGCCTCACACAGTAGCAGCTTCGCCCTTGCTTCCCAGGCGCAAGGGCCGCTCACTGCGGCAAGTTGGGGTCTGCTCCCGCTGGCGATAGGCGGCAAAACTCTTGCCCGATCTTCCTGACATGTGATGGGCGACACACGATGGCTCTCATTTACGCTTCAGCAATTTAGCCTGGCCACCTGGATCGTGGAATTGTATGGCACGATTCCGACGCGATTCCGCTCCGTCCAAGACGCAAGAGGTCTAGAAAGTTGGGGCGCGTACATTTGGTCCGCAGGCATTGATAGTGGTGAGGTCTGATCGAACAAAGACTCCCGGTACCTTTTTTCCCAATGCCTACGTATTTTAATCTTTGGAGCAGGTGCGGGAAATCAGTGCAGATTGGTTGCAGAGTTACAACGAAGAACGACCCCATGATGCCTTGTCAGGCCTCCCGCCAGCCATGTATCGGGCCAAACTCGAAGCCAGAAATTCACCCTTGGCAGTGTCTCATTGACAGGGGAGCTTACGAGAATTCACGTATTATTGGTTCATCTGGGTAGCCCAAGCTATAGATTAGGTTCCCAAGTCGGTCAAAAAACTTTTGCAACATGTCGTCTGTGAGGTGGCAAAAGCGTGCCTCTCTTGAAAAGAGGTTGTGGAGAATGCAGCGCGTATGTTCGTGCTGACGCATTCTTTTTATCCAATCTACAATCTGGGATGATCTAAGACTATAGGTGTTAACTCGAGTACCAAAAAGTCTCATATAGAAACCTTAAAGTGGCAGCGGCAAATTATTCTACTGTACTCTTAGGCAAACTTACCATGTCCGTCTCCTCTACGGTTATGTCGTCAGCTTTACCGTAAATGTCGATGTGTCAGAGCGTGCGAAGAGAAAATTTACCCGAAGTCTTTCCCTATCTCGAACGCTGTGCTCCACATGCCGATCCAGCGCAGAGAAAACGGACTGCGGCTCGTGCTTGAGCTGGAAGGAACCTAATCTGGCAAAGAGGAACCAGTATGCGACGGGGCTATCTCTTGGCCGCTGGTGGTGCTTGTCGCGCTCACGACTGTGGCTCATGGCAAAGTCAGCATCTTGCAGAAGCCATGACACATGCTCAGGCAGCGGTCGGGCAAGGAAAGCAGGGCTATCCCGACGCGCTTGTCACGCAAGCGTAAGAGGCGCTCAAACCGGCCAAGCTGGTGAGGAAGGAGACCGCCAACCCGCACCTGGACGAGGGTATCAGGCAACTCCGGGCGGCGATCGAACAGGGGAAACAAGGGAAGGGAGACGCTGCCACCCAAACGGTGGGAAATGCCCTGGCGCATCTGTCGGAAGGCACTACACCCGCGTCCGGAGCGGCATCACGGCCTCTCCGGACCGGCCTGCGGCAACAGCAGGTCTCTCGCCATCGACCGATGCGGAATGCCGGCGTCCATAAACGGATCGCCGACCACGTGGAACCCGGCTCGCTCATAGAAGCCAAGGGCGTGGGTCTGAGCCGCCAAGGTCACGCGCGAAAGGCCTTGCCTCGCCGCCAGGTCCAGCAACCTCTGAAGGAGGGCGCGTCCGACCCCGCGCCGCGCCAGTCCTTGAGCACCGCCATCCGCCCGATTGTTCCTTCCCCTTGCATGCGCGCTGTGCCGATGGTGTCACCGAGGTCATTCCAAGCGAGCACATGCGCACAGAGTGGATCGAGTCCATCCCACTCCAACTCCTTGGGCACCGCCTGCCAGGAAACGAACACCGCTTCGCGGATCGCCCTGATGGCCGACTCCGCCTCCAGCCAGTCGACGAGTTCCACCCGCAGTTCCTCATGATGTTGCGTCATGGCTGCTAACCCAACAAGGCACTCATCTTCCCCGTCGCTACCTCTGGAGTGCGCGTCGTCGACTGATCGGCCGCTGTTCCGGCATGGATCGCATTGCCCATTCGTTCTTTGCCGGACATGCAGGCCGATGGTCGTATCTCGCTTAGGTCCTCATACCGGACTCAGAACAACTCATAATTCAGAACTCAGAACTCAGAACTCAGAATTCAGAACTTTTTCACTTCAGGCCTCGACGAGCGCGTTGAAAAGCCGATTGAAATCGGCCTTGGCGATCTCGACGAACACTCCCTTTGTTCCTCCCACACAGACCGCCATGTCGCCGCCTCCGTAGGCCCAGAATTTTGGCGGCAACCAACTCACATTCGTGTACATATGCGAATAGGCTTTGGCCAGGGTATTGAACATGATGCTCACAGTTCCGCAGAACTGTGCCGTCATCCCCGCCTGATCTTGCGGCATCTGCATCGCCGACCTGAAATCCACCAGGTCGCCGCCAGCCGTGAACTCACCGGCCGCCACCACTCCTGTGATCTGCATGAGCTGATCGAGCGTTGCCATGGTGCACCTCGCTTTCTGTGAACGTCGCGTTCCGCTGACACCGGTTCTTGCCCGGTCATGACCCATTCCACCATCTTCAAATCGTACTCCCCACCTCCCGCGCGCTGCTACTCGCAGCCATGCCCTCACTGTTTTCTCTCTCCAACGAACTCTGTACGATAGGAGTGCCGACCCAGGCGGGCGTCACGAGACAGGGACATTCTTCGAACCTCGGTTGCGAGCAGATCTCCCATGCACCGATCTGGAAAAACAGATTCCCCCCCTGACGTCTGCAAGAATCGAACGCCCGGAAATCCGTTCGCCCTCCGAGATCGACATCCCAGATTTACTTGTGCTCGAACATGCATGCTTCGACGCACCGTACTACCGCCCGCATCGGTTCACCCACTCAGAGTTCCTGTCCTATCTTCAGAATCCGAACGCCGTCTTCTTGGCCGCGATGCAGCAGCAGCTCTTGGTCGGCTATATCGCTGGCTATCGCGGGGTTCGTTCGCGGAGCCGGTCGGCGCGTATCGAGAGCATCGCCGTGGCGCCGGCCGCGCGAAGGCGAGGGATCGGCGGGCTCCTGATGCGGCGATTTCTCGACGTGGCGAAGCGGCGCGGCTCAAGCCGTGTGACGCTCGAAGTCGCAGCGGCCAACGAGCGCGCGAGACAATTCTTTGCCGTCCGAGGGTTCAAGCCGGTTCGACGGCTAGCTGCCTATTACGGGGGCCGGTACGACGGCCTGAGACTAGGGCGCGCGCTGTGAGGTACTCAGCACAGGGAGACTGGGGCTCATCGGGAGGCGCGGTTGGCCCTAACCCCTTGGCGTATGCGACGGGCGAACTAGGGACCGTCGCGCATTGCAGTGGGTGAGAGGTGGTGCCGTGGGAGAGCCCGAAGGCTACAAATCACTCGCTATGTCGTTCTAAGGTGTCGCTCGTAAGATGCAGGAGCGAAGGCGGCCTGTCAGCGTTCCCGTGTTAGCCATATGAATTGGTGAGATAGAATGCGTGGGTGAAAGGACTCCTCCACCCGAGGTCTACGAGCAGGAATAGGTGTCGAGTTAGCGGCCGTCGCCGCCAGTGGCGGTAGAGTTGGACTCGTCTTTCACGGGAAGCGAGGAATTGGCGAAGACTGGTTCGGGAACCGCTACCTTCTTGGGGAACAGAAGGCCTGGAATTGAGGCAAGATAGCTAGCGGTAGACTTCCCGACGGTGACCGATCTTAATGATCTCGACTTTTCGTTCGTCATCGTCAACTGTGTAGACAACTCGATAGTCCCCTTGGCGGATCCGGTATTGGTCCTCGCCTGAGAGTTTTTCACCCCCTACTGGCCGAGGATTGTTGGCCAGTCCCTTGATGCGCTCCATGATCCGACGCAAATCAGCGCGTGGGATTGCCCGCAGCTCGCGCTCCGCCGACTTCTTGACGGAGAGGCTATAGGAGTCCGTCACGCTTCAGATCCTCGAGGACTTTTCCGAACGGACGGGCAGGCTCCTTGCGTCGTTTGGTGACCGCCTCGATGTCTATGGCGTCCTCCCGAAGCGCCTCGATCACGGCCGCATTGATGAGGTCGGACAGGGTGCGATCCGTAGTTGCCGCCTTGACTTTCAAGGCTCGGTAGACAGTAGGCTTGAGGTACACCGTCGTCCTTGTATCAGTCGCCATAGCCGTCACCTCACAGTTTGACGTGTCTAGATGTTTTGACGCTTTAACGTTCTAGCATAGTAAGGCAGCCGTGACCAGCATTCCGTTCCGCCCTGGCACTTGGATCGGATTTCAGCGACCGTCGCTGCCGGTGGCGGTGGGCTCGTCTTT
>JACQHN010000053.1 GCA_016199015.1 Nitrospira defluvii | reverse complement strand
GTCATCGCCAAGCAGGACGTCGACGTGGCTGAAGCCACCTATCAAGGGGCCAGGCACCTCATGGAGCAGCGCGTCGTCATGCGCGACTACACGAAGGTCCGCGCGCCGTACGATGGCATCGTCACCGCGCGCTTTGCCGATCCCGGCGCGTTGATTCAGATCGCCACGTCATCTGCCACTACTGCCATTCCGTTATTCACGATCATGGACCTCGACACCGTCCGCATCTATGCGAACGTCCCGCAGGACGACAGCCCCTGGATCGTCCCCGGCAAGACCAAGGCAAGCATCGCGGTGACGGAACTGCCGGGCCGATCGTTTACCGGCACCGTGACCCGCTCGACCCTCGCGCTCGATCCCGCGACCCGCAGCCTGTTGATCGAAATCGATCTGCCCAACGTAGACCACGCGCTCAGGCCCGGCACGTTCGCCGAAGTGACCCTCAGCTTACGCGAGATTCCACAGGCCCTTGTCGTGCCGCCACAGGCGGTGATCAGCACCCCGAAAGGAAAATCAGTCTTCATTATCGAACAGGGAAAGGCCAAACCGATCCCGGTCCAGACCGGCATCAGTGACGGACGTTGGATCGAAATCTCTTCCGGGTTGACGGGTGAGGAAGACGTCGTGGCCGTCGGTAAACGCCGATTGCTGGAGGGCATGCTGGTCCAGCCGGCGCCCTTCAATCTGCCGGACGCCAAACCGTCACAACAGAAATTCGACCGGCGAGCACCGGGCGGTACCCCGCCGCCCCCGACCGCCGCGACGTCATCGAACTCGGCCACACAGCCATAGGGAGACCCACCATGAGACGCTCGTTGAATCGCACCATGTTCCTGACGCTGATCGGTTTGGCTGCAGCAGCCGTATTCGCTCCTGCCTCGCGCGCCGCCGAGGCAGAGCTGCCTATCACGTTATCCCATGGGAGTTTTCTCGGTGTGCAGCAGGCCGTCGACATTGCCGTCAAGAATCACCCGATGTTGCTCGAAGGCGCTGCGAACTTGAAGGCATCCGAAGCGCGCACCGAACAGGCCCGGTCGCTCTACTACCCGCAGGTCTATGCGAACGCCAACACCGTAGCCGGCGCCGGCGTGAGCAACCCGCGCTTCTTGGTCGGTGGCGGACTGCTCAGAGAAAATCAAACCACCTTTACCGGCGGTGTCATCGCCAATCAACGCCTGTACGATTTTGGGTACACCAGCAACTTGGTCGAATCAAACAAACTCGCCGAGCGCGCGCAAGGACAGGATGTGAGCGCGAGACGTGCGCTGGTGCTGCTCTATGTGCAACGCGCCTATCTCACCAGTTTGAAGCGGCGCCGGCTGGTGCAGATAGCGGAGGAAACGGTGCGGGAACGCGGCCAGATCGCGGCTCAGATTGAAACGCTCTACCGCCAGCAACTGAAATCCAAGCTCGATTTCGATCTGGCCCATGTCGAGCTCGTGAACGCGCAATCCCTGCTGGTGCGGAGCCGCAACGACCTGAAATCCAGCTTCGCCGACTTGAACCGAACCATGGGCATTGCCGGAACCGATGACTACGTGCTGGAAAATATCTCCGTGGACGTGCGTCCCCAAAAGACGTTGGAGAACCTGATTAACGAGAGCCTCTCACACCCTGAGGTGAAACGCGCGAAGGAACAGACCGCCTCAGCCGACGCCAGACTGACCGCGACCAAACGCCAGTACATGCCGACCGTGTCGGCGATTGCCAGCGGCGGCAGCTTCGATCCCTTCGATCCCCGTCAGAACCAACAAACCGGCGGCTGGTGGATGGCCGGCGCCATGGTGTCCATGCCGTTGTTCACCGGATTTCTGATCGAGAACCAAGTCGTGGAGGCCACCGCCAATCGACAAGCCGCCTCTGCCGCAACCAGCAATATCGAACAGGCGCTGACTCAACAGGTCACCAACGCTTACCTCGATACCCTGACCTTTGCCCAACAAATCAAATTGGCGGAAGAACAGGTCAAAACCGCCGAGGAAGCGTTGCAGCTCTCGAAACAGCGGTACAAACTGGGGCTGGGAACAGTGGTGGAAGTGACGCAGTCGGAAGTGGCGGTCACGGCGGCGCAAACGCGCTTGGCTGACACGCAATACGATTACAAGATTGCGGAAGTCACGCTGGCCTATACGTCTCAGGGCGACGATACCGGCCGCATTCTGCTATTGAGCCGCTCCACACCCACCGGCAGTTCAACCACCACAGTCAGCCGAGTGGAAGGGCCACGCGAGGCTGCCAACTAGTCGGCGCCGTAAGTGTCAACGGCAGGACCATTTCCGATTCGCATTGGAATAGCCCGATGGAACCATCGACCGGATGTTGGGCGGGGGAAGGTAGGCTTGCAAGGTGGCGGTGCTGTTGAGAATGTTCAGGTGTGTCGGGATCCTGAGCGCACGACAGGCCTCCGCCCATCCTTCCTTGCAGAGCTGCAGTTGATGTTGGGCGTTTTGATACAACTCTTGATAGAGCAATTCCACCCGTCGAACTTCCTCCATATCGCAGCGCCCCCCATAGGGACTGGCTTGCTCCCACATCAACGCCAAGTCTCTCGCCTTGTCGACAAATGAACTCAAGGCTCGGGGCATCGCCCGGCGCTGGTAGGGTTGGTCCTCCGGCGGGTTGTCGGAAAAATGGGTCACGCCATCCTTGTCGGTCCAGCTATAGACCTCGGCCGTTCCGTTGTGGGGCGAGGTCAGCGCGAGGGCCGCCGCCAGGCTCACGGCCACGGTCTCTCGCGTGATGTGGCGCAGGCGCATCATGACTCGTCTCTCGCGTCAGCGATTCCCTTCCGGGGCGAAACTTTTTGTTTTGTTCGTCTCCACGTCACCACGAAGACATTCGCAGGCTTGAGGGTCTCCATCATTGCACGCCGCATTGGCACGCTGCACCTCGTCGTAGAGGTCCCGATAGGGTCCCGTCATATCGGCCCGCAAGTAGGGTGTGTTGAACATATTCAACACGAATCGGTTGAGTTCCGACTTGGTCATGTTCGGAACGTGCTCGCGAATCGTGCACCCCTTGTCGGTCCAGTATCGCTTGGCCTTCTTCCCTTCCGGCGGCACTTCCGAGAGATGGACGCTGCCCTGCTCATCGGCCCAGGTGTACAGTTCAGCCTGCGCAGCAGCAGGAACTCCGAATCCCAGTCCTGCCGACACCATCCACACCGAAACCACGGCTATGGCGCCACGGACTATGGGGAGCGGAGTTCTCATAGAACGTGGCATGAGTCAGGGTTTACCACCCAGCCGATTCGACGGTCCAGATCGAACGCCTGACTTTGCGCGCATCGCCGAACCTTGGCTCTCATTGCCTTCCTTCGAAGGCGTGAAACTCATCCCTTGCGTCTCGGCACGACCGTGCCAACATTCGCAGGCTGCACGATCCCCGGCGTTGCATGCCGCATTCGTTTTCTCCACATCATCGAACAGCT
>JACQHN010000052.1 GCA_016199015.1 Nitrospira defluvii | reverse complement strand
TCGAGCGCGACCTCGACCGGCGTTTGGGGAAGGCCAAGTTCGGTGATTGCCTTGCGGCAGTCGTAATGCATCTTGTACTTAGCCATGCGAACGCCTTCGAGCGGAATACGCGGCGGCAGGCCGGTCAGATTCGACACCCATTGATTCATGTAAGCCAGGGGCAGAATCGCCAGGCGCGGTAGCTTGATCGTCGGGGCTTTGACGCCCGTGAGACGGCTGAGGATCTGGAAGACGTCGTTCAGGAGCAGATTCTTGTTCCCCAGAATGTAGCGTTCGCCGAGGCGCCCCTTCTGCATGGCCAGTAGGTGGCCCTGGGCCACGTCATCCACGTCGATCAGGTTCATGCCGGTTTCGATATAGGCGGGCATTCGGCCCTTCATAAAGTCCACGATGATCTGGCCGGTGGGAGTCGGTTTCACGTCTGCCTCGCCGACCGGCGCGCTGGGGTTCACGATGACGACCGGCAACCCCTCCCGCGCGAGCTTCAGTACTTCCTGCTCGGCCAGATACTTCGATCGCTTGTAGTGGCCGGCCATGTGCTCCAGCGACACCGGCGTCTCTTCCGTCCCGAGCCCTCCGCCCGGCGGGAGTCCGATCGCGCCGATGGTGCTGCAATAGACCGTGCGCTCAATGCCGACCTCGCGGGCGGTTTCGAGCAACGTTTTGGTGCCGGTGACGTTGATGTCGTAGAAGATGGAAGGATCTTTTGCCCACAGGGCGTAATGCGCCGCCACGTGGTAGAGCTGTCGGCAGCCGGTCAAGGCGCGTCGGAGCGAGTCACGATCACGTAAATCCCCATCGACCTGTTCGACTGGGAGCCCGGCAAGGTTCTGGAGATCGGCGCCTTTTCGAGACAGCACCCGGACCTCGACCCCGGCCTTGACCAGGGCGCGCGCCACGGCGCCGCCGACAAATCCCGTTGCTCCGGTGACGAGAGCCTTCATGGGGAAGAGCGTATGGCAAATAGCGTATAGCGAATGGCAAAGAGTTCTGATCTGATGTTTGTGCCATCAGCCATAAGCTCTGCTAGCTCCGGCGGCTAGAGATGTAGCGTGCCAGCTCACGGAGGGGATCGGCCTTGGTGCCGAAGGATGTGAGACGGTCGTTGGCACGGGTGACGCAGTCTTCGGCCAATTGTTTGGCTCCGTCGACGCCGTAAAACGTCGGGTAGGTTTTCTTGCCGCGTTGTGCGTCGGTATTGGGGTTCTTGCCAAGTTCTTCGCGCGTGCCGGTCACGTTCAACACGTCGTCGGCAATTTGAAAGGCCAAGCCGATGTTCTCAGCATAGACCGTCAGGTCGTCGAGTTGAGCGGGAGTCGCCCCAGCGGTGATCGCGCCCATCCGCACGGCCGCTCGGATGAGCATGCCGGTCTTATGTTTATGAATGGACTGCAGTGTCGTTAAGTCGATGTCTTGGTTCTCTGCCTGAATGTCGAGGACTTGTCCGCCGACCATGCCGACGTTGCCGGACCCGACGGCGAGTTCCTGAATCAGCCTGACCTGCCGCGCGGCATCGAGGCCGTGTTCGGCGCTCGCGCGGGTGCAGAGTTCAAAGGCCATGGTCAGCAGCGCGTCTCCGGCCAAAATCGCCATCGCTTCGCCATAGACCTTGTGGTTCGTCGGTTTCCCGCGGCGAAAATCGTCGTTGTCCATCGCCGGGAGATCGTCGTGAATGAGTGAATAGGTATGAATCAATTCCAATGAAGATGCGACAGGCAATACGGCCTTTCCTGCGTCGCCAACTGCTTCCGCTGCGGCAATCGCCAGAATGGGCCGGACTCGTTTTCCGCCGGCGAACAGGCTGTACCGCATGCTCTCGTGCAGGGTTGTGGGCATGGTCTCCGCGCTCGGGATCACCGATTGCAGATAGCGGTCCACTGCCTCGCGTTTTCGTTCGAGATACTCGCGGATATCCATGCCGGTTGGGGTAAGTTGGCTCGTGGGGCTCATGCCGAGGTGACCAGGGGGCTGTGCGTCTTCATGTGCGCGAGAGAGTAGCAAAGGGGTTTGAGGAGTGTCAAACGGGGAGAGGGGCGGGGCCGGCATCCCGCATCCTCTTGCTCGCAGAACGCGCACGATGAGACTGTGCTCGTCCGATGCGCGCAATTGAGGATCGCGGGAAGCCGGCCCTTGAGGGCGAACGTGCGAGCGAGCTTGGAAGGACCATTCGATGTGCGCGGTGGAACCACCCACGGACGCCGGGCCGAGAGAGGGCAAGGCAATTTGGAAGGATCATTGAGATGGGTTGGACGCGCGCAGTGGGAGAGCAATCAGGCCACCCTCCCTGGAGAGGGAACAAGCGAGCTTGGAAGGAGCATTCATGGTGCCTCTGCTTCCAGATCGCGCGCCAAAAAGGGAGAGACGGGAGGAGCCAGACTATCCTTCTTGCTCGCAGAACGCGCACGATAACACTGTGCTCGTCCCATGCGCGCAGTGAAGGACAATCTGTCTCCTCCCTCGGGGAGATAGCGAATAGGGGAGTCGGCCTGCGAGTAAGGAACACGCGAGTTCGGAGCACCGGCATTTCTGGGGACTTGGTTGATTTCCCGCCTGGAAAAGGGTATCCCACTGCGACAGAGTGTGAGAGGTCCTAGATATGGCTGAAAAGATTCATATCCATGTGCCGAAGGGTCAGATTGCTGCCTTCTGCCAAAAATGGAAGGTCGGGGAATTGGCCCTATTCGGCTCCGTGTTGCGGGGAGATTTCCGACCAGAGAGTGATGTGGACGTGCTGGTCACATTCGCCCAAAAGGCCGACTGGGGATTCGAGCATCTGCTGGAGATGAAGCAGGAACTGGAGGCTCTCTTTGGGCGGCCAGTGGACCTGGTTGAAAAACGACTGATCGACGAAAGTCCAAACTACATACGACGAAAACATATTCTGACCCACATGGAACCCATCTATGTGGCGTGACGATGCGTATCTGCTTGATATGCTGATCGGGGCGAAGCGCGTAGTCGAATTCTGTGCCGACCTCACGTGGGATGAATTTCGACAAAGCAACCTGCATCAGCATGCGATTGCAAAAGCTCTCGAAAATATCGGAGAAGCTGCCGGGAAAGTGTCAGAAGAAACGAGGACCAAGCTTTCCTCCATTCCCTGGAATCAAATGATTGCGATACGTCATCGAATTGTTCACGACTATTTTCGTCTGGATCTCTTAAGGGTATGGGACGTCGCAACCAATGGCGTGCCAGGCTTGATAGCTGCGATTGAGCCTCATATTCCGCCCGAACAGTCCTGACGGAAAACGCAGCTGTTGCCTTTCCAGGGTCAGCCGTCTGCACTCCTCTGTCGCGATCCCTCTCGCCGTGGTCTGTTAAGCCACATCTTGCTTCAACACTGATTCGCACCTCGCATACGGACTGTCTTTCGAGGACACGGCCGGTTCACTGCCTCGCCGGCGTGCGCGAACGTGACGCTCATTATTCTTCGCGTCGCGCACCTCGCAGACCGCGCACGATCAGAATGTGCTCGGTCGATGCGCGCAGTGGGAACCCAACCAGGTCACCTTCCCTGAAGAGGGGAAGGCAAGCTTGTAGGGACCATTGAGATGAGTTGGATGAGTGAAAAGGAGATGCATCTGCCTTGCTAGAGGACTTGGTTGATTTCCCGATGGGAAAAGGGTATCCCTCAGCGGCTCACGCTCAGGGGATTGGTGCATGCCCACATTGAATTGGATCGGCAAAGAAGCGGTCGTGAATCACCACCGGCAGGTGCCGTTTCACCTGCTGAAGGATGTGCCGGATCTCGCTTGCGGGGAGCCGGGCGACGGCAACCTGATCGTGCAGGGGGACAACCTTGTGGCGCTCAAGGCGCTCCTTCCGTACTACGCCGGACAGGTGAAATGTATCTACATCGATCCGCCATATAACACGGGTGTTGACGAGAGGAACGATGAAGGAAAGCGAACAGGATGGATTTATAACGACAACGTCAACAGTCCGGAAATTCGTGAGTGGCTAGGGAAAGTTGTCGGAGAAGAAGCAGAGGATCTCTCTCGACACGATAAGTGGCTTTGCATGATGTATCCACGCCTCGCGTTGCTGCAGAAGTTCATGCGCCAAGATGGGGTGATCTTTGCGAGTATTGACGAGGTAGAGGTGTCAACTCTGCGCATGCTGTTTGACGACATCTTTGGCGCGACGAATCGAATTGGAACACTCGTTTGGAAGAATGCAACGGACAACAATCCAACGAACATCGCTATCGAACATGAGTACATCCTCTGCTATGCAAGGAACAAAGAAAAGCTTCCTCGCGAGTGGAAGGCAAGCAACTTAGCCGTGAAGGCCAAACTGCTGGCTATCGGGGCCGAGTTCGTGCGGAAGTATGCGGATCGAGAGAAACGGCAGAGCGAATACACAAAATGGTTCCGGCAGAACAGAAATCAACTGTGGCCATTTGAAGACTATAAATTTATCGACGAAGGCGGAATCTATACTGGTATGCGTAGTGTGCATAATCCAGGCAAGGAAGGCTATCGGTACGACGTCATTCACCCCGAGACGGGTAAGCCATGTACTCAACCAATGATGGGTTACC